>DATAIE010000966.1:0-3829 GCA_036262875.1 Verrucomicrobiales bacterium | reverse complement strand
AAGTCCGTCCAGCCGCCCAGAGCTCCGAAAATGGGATTGTTCCCATAGTTGAACGAAAAATTGGTGCCCGCAGGGCCGCCCCTCCGGCCAATGGCGAGCAGAGTCTCTTCAACTTCGATGGTGGGGTTGAGCGCCCACACTTCGAATGTTCGCGAGGGATTCGAACCGGAAAACGAGGGTGGCACGCCAGGTCCGCCGTAGAACGCGGTGCCGCTCAATGTTACCGCGTTCACACCACCGACGTTTCCCACTACCGGAATGGTGCCCCCGGCGGACGTAAAGTCTCCCGCCACGGTCGTGCCCGCCTCCTGGGGCCACGGATTCAGGTTCCCGGCGCTTTTGTTAGTAGCATCCAGGTTGATCAGCAGGGCTGCGCGGGAGGGTGCCGCTGCGAGCAGTGCCATAGCCGCAGCAAGGGAGAGGATTGGATTTCTTTTCATAGGGGAAATGACATTTTGGGTGCGTCATTTTGCCGGATCGCATTGCGCAATTTCGGGCGCTGAACGATATTTTTTACTTTTTTCAGCCGGAAAGACCAATCTCTTTCCATGATGAAATCAGGCTGCCGGCACTGAGAATTTACGCGCTTCCGGGTGCCCCGTTCCATCCACCCTTCAGCCGACTATTTCTGCCAGGACCGGAAAGATTGGATTTCCTTCATCCGAATAGATGGCCTCTGCTCCGTTCGGCGGCACGATCCGGCATTTATGAAAAAGATCCTCCTGGCGGCTTTTCTGCCGGCGCTGTTCTCCGGACCGTGCGGCGCGGAGGAACCGCCTCCCGCCATCCGCACCGCCCGGGAACTCTGGGCCGGCTATGACCCCCGCGCGGAACCGCTGGAGGTCACCGTGACAAAGTCCTGGGAGGAGGGATCCGTCCGGCTGGAGCAACTGTCATTCACCGGCGAAACCTGGCAGGGCAGCAAAGTGCGCGTCTTTGCCTTTCGCGGAGCCCCCAGGGAAGGTGATAAACTTCCCGGCATTCTGCATCTCCATGGAGGCGGACAGACCGCCTCGCTCGACTGGGTGCGCTATTGGGCGGGGCGCGGTTATGTTTGCGTCAGTCACGACTTCTGCGGCCCGGGGCCGGGCCGTGCGCCGGAAAAGGTCACGCAGTGGGGAACGGCACCGGCAGCCATGATCGATCCGGCAGGCACAAAAAGCAGCCTGCATCCGACGGCCCGGCACACCTCATGGTATCACTGGGTGCTGGTCGCACGCCGGGCCCTCACCCTGCTGGAAGCCCACCCGAAGATTGACGCGGAAAGGCTGGGCGTCTTCGGCATCTCTGTGGGCGGGACCCTGACGTGGATGGTCGCCGGCTGCGACGCGCGTGTGGCTGCCGCTGTTCCCGTCTACGGCGTCGGACAAAACACCTATACCTTTCCATGGCAGTCACCTGACGAGGCAGTGGATGAAGATACAAAATTGACCCGGGCCCTGATTGAGCCGGAAGGCTATGCCTCCAGTGTGAAATGCCCTCTGTTGTTCATGAACGCCTCGAACGATCACCACGGGCGTCTGGACTTTGGAATGCGAACCCTGGCCCTAACTACTCAGTCGAAAATGCTGCGCGAAGTCTATACTCCGCGCAGTGTTCATCACATTGAGCCGGCTGAAGCGGCAGACTTGGCAATGTGGATGGATTATCATCTCAAAGGAACCGGTCCCGCCTGGCCGGAGTCGCCAAAGCTGGAGGTGCAGGGTGGCGGCCCGGCGGCGCGACTGGCCGTGACCGTCGCCCGGCCGGAGGAAGTCGAAAGCGTGACGGGCTATTACGGACTGAACAATCCGTGGCCCGCCAGCCGCTTCTATCGCACCGTACCCATGACCGCCGGAACGGCCCCTCTCTATTTGGGACCGGCAGCGGTACTTTCACAGGATGACACGATCTACGCGTTCGCCAACATCACCTGGCGCTCCGGCATCCGCCTCAGCACACGACTGGTGAAGGTCTCCGCGAAGGATTTGCCAGGCATCAGGCCCTCTCTGCAGCGGACTGCACTGATTGATGCCATGGACGATGACCGAGGCTGGTTCTGGTGGCTCGCCGGGACCGATCCCCTGCATTTAACGGCCCTGCTGGAACTCTGGAAGGGTCCCGCCGGGGAACGCGGATTCACCCATGCGCAGCCCGGCGCATTTTCGTTCGCCACTATGGCGATGGGCGATCCTCAGTTTAAGAGTGACGGCATCTCCCCGCTCCTCATCGATGTCCTGGCGGCAAACTACCCGGCGGCCCTCGAGGTCGGCGTGACGGCAAAGTTCTTCCAGCCAGGCCAGGCCAGCTATAAAATGAAACCGGTCCGCGGTGAACCGGTGAACGGCTGGATCACCCTGCGGATGCCGCCCCGGGAATTCCATGACGAGAAGGGCACGCCTCTCTCCAATTGGAAGGAGATCGATTTCCTTTGCCTCTCCGGGACCGGCGATGGTGCGAAGAAGACCGTCTTCAAAAACCTTCGCCGCGAAAAGCTCGACTGATCACCCTGTCCATCCATGCACACGATCCTTCAACTAACAATACTCTCCGCTCTCGTCTCCGCCGCGCCTGCGGCGGAACCGGTAACCATGGAATCGCTGAAATGGTTTACGCCGGACCGTGAATTCAAACCCGTCGAGCCCGCGCCGTGGGTCTTCGAAGGCGTGCAAAAGACCTTCATCGGTGACTTCGCCAATCCCAAAACCCGGCCCTACATCGACGAACTCGCCGCCCTGGGAGTCACGGTAATGCACACCGGGGGACCCGGCCCGTATTTTCCGCTGCGCCGGGACGGCGGTCAGGGATTCGATCCCAAAGAGGGAGCGCTGATGAAAAACGCATTCGAGCATATGCGCTCGCACAATATCCGGGTGGTGATTGGGGTCTCCCCATACGCACCGGCGGCTTATGTCAAACAGCATCCGGAATGGCGCTACAAACTGACGCCCAACGAAAAGCCGCTGGACCCCTCGCTCGATCTCACCAAACCGGAAAACGATCCGCTGCGCAGCCTGAGCCTGAATACCCCCTACGGTGACTACCTCATCGAGAACCTCGCGGAAATCTTCGCCGATTTCAAAGTCGATGGCATCTCCTTCGACGGGAATTATCACCCCATGATCAACTACACGCCCTATGACATGGATCTCTACCGGAAGGAAACGGGGCGTGAGTTTCCCGCGAAGATCGATCTCTCCAGCGACGACTATAAAGTTTATCTCCTCTGGGCCGACACCAAACTGGAAAACTGGTACCGCAGGCTCCATACCCGGCTGCGGGAGGTAAACCCGCAGGCGGCCGTCTACACCTGGACCACCAACGCGGGGCGCTATGGGCATTTCCTCACCAGCCCCCGCGTCATGTCTGCGCGCATGAACCTGCTCTTCGATTCACCGGTGCAGGAATGGTGGCTGGATGAAGTGAACCTCGGAGCCAGCGTGGTGCCCGCATTCGGAGCCGCCTACGTGCGGGCGCTCACCGGCGGACGCACCGGGGCCAGCGAGCCCTACATCATGTCCCACGGCAATCCCTACAGCACCTCCAGTTTTCCGCGGCATGAACTCTTCGTGCGCTGCATGATGGCCCTGACCAACGGCTCCATCACCCCTCTCGCCGTTCCCACCGCCGCCGGCAAAGAGGCGGGAGATACCACGATGCGCGAAATCGGGCGGAGGAAAAAATGGTGCACGCGCACCACTGCGGAGCCATGGGCCGCCATTCTCGTCAGCGAACAAACGCGCCAGTTCTACGCCGGCGGCCAAATCATGGAACGGTTTCTCTCCCACGCGCTCGGTGCCTTCCGGGCCGGCATGGAGGAGCATCTGCCTCTGACCCTGATCACAGACCA
>DATAIE010000965.1:0-1550 GCA_036262875.1 Verrucomicrobiales bacterium | reverse complement strand
GGAAAAAGAATCCCTGACCGCAGACCTTTCTCCGAGCTGACAGTGCGTCGGCTCTTGTCCGGTCTATGTCGGCAGGGTCACAGGGGACTCGGTCGGGATACCAGGCAGGAGCCGGCGCTCTGTCAGCGCGGGAAAGGTCTGCGGTCAGTCAGGACAGCGGGACGTCACGAGTGCCGTTTCCTGCTCCACGGGAGGAAGATCAGGCGGTGTTCGAATTCGCTCACTCCCCTTGCATCAGCGCAGCGTATTCTCTAAGAACACGTTTCCACCATGGCTGCTGCGAAATCCACTCTCGACCTCACCCTGAAAATCTGGCGTCAACCCGGGCCTGACGCTCCGGGACGGTTTGAGACCCGCGAGGCAAAGGGCATTCCCGACTCCGCTTCGTTTCTGGAGATGCTCGACATCGTGAATGAGACGATCATCAGCGAGGGCGGGAACCCGGTGGCCTTCGACCACGACTGCCGCGAAGGCATTTGCGGTATGTGCTCTCTGGTCATCAATGGAATCGCCCACGGCCCCAACCGCGGCGTCACGACCTGCCAGTTGCACATGCGCAGTTTCCGCAGCGGCGACACGATCTGGATCGAGCCGTTCCGCGCCCGGGCCTTCCCTGTCATCCGCGACCTGACGGTGAACCGGGGCGCCTTCGACCGCATCATCGAGGCCGGCGGTTATATCAGCGTGCGCACGGGCTCGGCCCCGGAGGCCAACAGTGTGCCGGTGCCAAAAGATGATGCGGATTCATCCTTCGCGGCGGCCGCCTGCATCGGATGCGGAGCCTGCGTCGCCGCCTGCCCCAATGCGAGCGCCATGCTTTTTGTCTCCGCCAAGATCGCCCACCTCAATCTTCTGCCGCAGGGCAAACCCGAAGCGAAGCGCCGCGCCCTGGCCATGGTCCGCGCCATGGACGGCGAAGGCTTTGGCAACTGCACGAACCATTACGAATGCGGGGCCGTCTGCCCCAAGGATATCAGCGTGGACTACATCCGCCAAATGAACCGCGACTACCGCCGCGCCGCCCTGGCCGACGCCGCGGGCTAACATCGCGGTTTCATGCCGCCGTTCCCGGCACGGAAACTGCATCGCCCTCCGCCGAATGGCTCACCGCATTCTTCAGGAACCCGCACCCGGCACGGCACTGCTCTGTCACCGCGGCGATCCGGTGACCGTCCTCCTCCTGACACCTCCCGGCGGCACCGCATGGCTGCGCACGAATGCGCTCTCCTCCGCCGTCCGCCGCGCGGAAGTGATCGATGCCGTGGAAAACGGCGCACCCCGCCCCGGGCAGGACTGGCGGGACCTTCCCATGACAAAGCAGGGGGACGGACGCTGGGCCTGCACCCTGACACTTTGCGACTCCGGCAGCTTTGAAGCCAAGGCCTACTGGCTTTCCGAAGGGTCGGACACGCCCGTCTGGGCGGAAGGCGGCAACGGTAACCTGCGGATGAAAGTGCAGCCCCGCTGGACCGCGGCGTGCTGTTCCGTGTATTCCGCTTTCGTGCGCATGTTCCGTCCGGTGCCGCCGGAGGAACCACCCGGCATCCCGG
>DATAIE010000964.1:0-4736 GCA_036262875.1 Verrucomicrobiales bacterium | reverse complement strand
TCGCGGCACGGCTTTCTTTGAGCAGATCAAAATCGACGTCCTTCCAGCTAAAGTCGCCTCCCTCAAGGTCCAGTTTGGTCTTTTTTTCCCTGTCCGCCCAGCGGTTGTATTCTTTGAACAGGCTTTCGAATTGTTTCCGCTTGAGGAAAAATGGTTCCCTTGTGTGGAGGTTGAGTTTTTGGGAGACCTTGGTGACCGCACTCTTCATCTTCTCCGGATTGGTGCCGCCGTAGGTTTGCGCTATGTTGGCGAGATCATGCATATCGACATCCGCACCGTAATAACGCAGCACGCGTTCGAATGAGGCCACGGCGCAATAGCCTTTACTGCCCTGGTCCACCATGGGCACGGAGTCTATGACGGCCTTCGTTTTGCCTTCGCGTTTGACACGTGATGCAAGGACCGGGCGGCTTACGTTGACCTTGAGTTTGGTTAGTTGCATGCCGATCTGCGCCTGCGGCGGCATGATGCGAATGCGGACAAATTCCCCGTGCGCCTTCACAGTCCAGATCCAGCCGTCCACCTCCTCTTTCTTCAGCGGAAGGAACAGCCATTCGCCGATGTAGAGCGCCTTTTTGCTGCGCCAGACGGCCCCCTTCGTCTCTTTGCTGATTATTTCATCCTGTATGCGCGGTTCCTCTTTGGCTCCACTGGCCGCGCTCAAAACGGCCTTCACATTGTCCACAGCTCCCGTAAAGGTGGACTGGTCGATTATCTCTTCCTCATCGCCTTTGTTCAGCACTGAAATCGCTGCGCTGGATAGTTTCCCGCCGGTGAAATTTATGAGCACCTCCCCAACTTTCTTATCCTTCAGCGTGTACTGAAATTTGTCCGGATTGAACCGGGCCCGGGTGCGTTGCTTGTCCTGCCAGACGAAGGTCTTTTTTCCCGCGGTCGTTTCCAGTTCGTCCGGAGTCATCGCGAAGAGGTTCTCCTTATCGAGAAGAAAGTTGAGCGAAACTTCCTTCTTTTCCCTGCGCGCGTTTAACCGGATGGTCTGCCCGCAGACCGGCTGGCTGAGGGTGGAAAGCACTACTCCAGCAAAAAAAAGAAGGGACACGGTTTTCATATGGCGCGACGCTATCTATTTTTCGCTCGGCCAGCAATCGATTTTCAGAAGCGTGCAGAGATTCCACCCGGACCATGCCGCGGCGTGACAGGCGCACGGTCTGGAAATTTCGGGGTCTCTCGATGAATTCATCGGCAAAGGAAAGCAATGGTCCCGCTCCGTCTTCGGAGCCCCCGGGATGTTCGGGCAATGACCCCGGCCGCGTCGCCGAAGGAGTTACCCCCAACAATACGAAGACCCCGCATTCGGCACGTCCGGTGAGGGGTATTGGGTATCCCCCGGCGATTTACGCCTCCACAGCGCCGCCAGTCCGTGATCCCGCTTTGCTTCCTCCTGCCCCTCAGGCCAAATCCCGCTCATTTGCGCAATACATTCCCCTGCCCCTTCCATGTCTCCCCGTGCACAAAGGAAGGTTGCATGCGCCATCCGAAATCGTCCCGCAGCCTCCCTTTCCCGCAGTGAATCTCCACTGCCGATCACTTTGGCAAGCTCCGCTCCCATTCTCCATTTTTGTTCCAGAGCGCACACAACAAGCTTAACGGCGATTACCCGGGGCTGCAAACAAACATCCGGGGGCAGAGAAGCGAGAAGTGCCCATGCATCCATTGAGCGCCCAAGGTAGGCGTAGCAATCGGCTGCCAATATGGTTCGCACTATCTCGAGCGAATTCATCAGAATATGTAAGCTATCGGCATCCTTTTATCAACTAAACAACTTCCCGGGCTCGGTTTCAGCGGCGGGAAGCGGGGCCTTCTCCTCCTGGGAACGTGCGGTGCACAAACAGGATGTCGGTGCCAATGTCAGAAGTTATCTCGAATTCACAAGGTAGATGCTTCTACCGGTCATCTCACCATCTCTATCGCCCCAGCCGCAAACGGAACGCTCAATCGATTTTTTCATCGGACAGGCGATTGCCGCTGTTGAAATGGCGGCCACCATACGGGGCGGCAGGCGTCGGCAAATGTTCGCGGCTCCGGGGTGAGATACAACCGGACCCCGATGCGTTGGGGACGTTTTTCAGTTGGAGTGGGCCGGGTGAATCTCACGGACTGTCCCGGCAGAACCTTTCGCCACGCGAGTCCGATGCCTCCCCATGCGCGCCCGTCATCCTTCCATTTCCAAACGTGGCGCTCCTGCTGAAGGAACAGGGGCCCTCTCTCGTATGGAGCGTCTTTGGCGTAGCCTGCATAGTAAATTGTCTGATGCGAGATATTCTTCCACTCAAAGGTGTAGTCGCCGCCTGGAACGTTGGGCGGGACCATTTTCGTCTGCACGAATCGCTTAGGATCCTCCCCTTTGGTATCCAGCCATTCATCGGTCCATTGAGGCAGTGCCGGCGACCAAACAGTGCTGAGGTTCTTTGATGCGCCGTTAGCCTCCTGGCCGGTTGAATAGGGTATTCCGATTCGCCAGGAATGGTCGTCCAGAATCGGAAGGGTAAACGTCTTTGTTTGCCCTGCCAAAAGCCGTCGCTCTTCAAGGCCCACACCACATTCCGCGATGGCTTTTCCAGTGTGCCAACCCCACGGGCGGCCCGTCCTCCGCTTGAACAACGGACAATCGGAATAGCCAACGAATGTGATCGTCCGATCCAAATCATTCCGTAGTCGTAACTCCACCAGACAGTCTCCGTAATAACTCCACTTTGAACCAGCCAATTCGAGTTGCACGGAGGGCGAAGCGGCGACGCACGGTCCTGTCACGAAAACCGCCATTGCGAACCCTCTTCTGACGGAAGCGAAAGCGCTTTGTTTTTTCATAATCGCAGAAATTTCATGTTACGGTGGGGAAGGCCTGTCACCGATCAAGTATCCAGGAGATCGTTTTTGCGTCATCCCGCCCTCGTTCACAGAGTGTATTGGAGAGCCCGCTTTAAAGGAAGACGGGAAAAAGCGAGCCGGCGTTCCGGGAACCCACCGTGGCTCCACCGCGAGCGAACGCTCACTCCGCTTTTTCATCGGACCAGGCGAAGTCGTAGAAAACGAGTTCTTCCACGTCGTCTCCCCACGACTCGCTGTTGAAGAGGCCCTTGTACAGCGGGATGAGGCTGGTGGGATAATACCTGGTTTGGCCCTTGTTTCGCGCAAGACATTTTACGGTGACCGTCTTTGGATAAGATGTCCGCAAGCTGGCGAAGGTGATATTATCTCCTTCCTTCCGCGTTTTGAAGTCCACGGTGAAATACGGCGTGTCGTCGGTGACCTCCTTCACCACTACCGGTTTCGCCAAGCCAGTAGCCGTTTCCGTGAAAGTGACAAACACCTTCTCTCCGGCTTTGACCACCACCTTTTCAGGAATGTCCGCCGGCGTGGCCGGTTTTCCTTTGGGCAGCAGCCGCTCACCCTTAGTTGCCGCAGGCGCAGCCGCGGCCCGGGGCGTTGCCTTCTTCAGCGCCTCCACACTCTCAGATTTTAACCGGTCGAAAGCGACCTCGTACTCCTTCCCGTCCGACTTTTTGATCTTCGCCGAGTTCTCTCCTACGGTCACCACCTCAGCGGTGATTGATTTACCATCTTTGCTGACGAGGGTGAGTTTTACCGGAGGATCGGCAGCAAACAACGGCGTGACGATGAGCAGCGTGGAGACGAATCGCAGTTTCATGACGGTGCTTCATATGGGACCGCCCCCCGGAGGGCAAGCACCGGAACAGCGGAAATTGACTTTCTATCACCCTTCCCGCGGATCGCAGTTTCAAATTCTGCACAACCCCCTGATTACCAATAAGCGCACCCATTAGGATTCGAACCTAAAACCTTCTGATCCGTAGTCAGATGCTCTAATCCGTTGAGCTATGGGTGCCGGTTGGGGCCGCGATCTTATCGGCTGGGATTCCGATGTCAACTGATGCGGAGGAATTTTCGTTCAGGGCAAAAAGAGGGGCAGGTCAGAGCCGGAGGTACAGTTTTTTGGCGTTTAACCAGCGGACCATCCACCAAACGAGGAGGAAATGCAGGACGCCCGCGCTCAGAGCCCACCAGGCGGGAGAGTCTTTGGGCGCGAATTTCAGGAGGGCGTCCATGACAAGATTGTGCAGGAGGTAGGCCGCGAGGGCGTTACTTCCGAGGTCATTGAACAAACCCAATCGCCAGCCGCGGAAATCGCACAGGACACGGAAGACGGAATAGAGGGCGATCGAGAAGCCTGCGGCAAAGAGCTGATAGGACGCAGATCCGGCTCTCTGACTCATCGTCCACATATCCTGCGGATTCGGGTTGGATGTGAAGGGAGGCGCAGCCCAGCCGCCGCCGTTGCTGAGACAGGAGAGTGCGTAACCCGCCATCATGCACAGGCAGCCCCATACCGCGAGGCGCGGCATTTTCCATCCGCCGGAAAGGGCATCGTAAACGAGCGTTCCGGCGACCGCCGGGAGGGACCACGTGAGAAAGCCAGGGGGGCCGCCGTCGATCACCCGCTTTACCGCCACGAGATCAAACCAGAAGGCACTGGAAATCCAGAGGTGCAGGCCGGCGGAAACCCCGGCAAAAACCACACGCACACGGGCGCTTCGTCCAATCACAGGCAGCAGCCAAAGGCTTGTGACGGCAATATGCACCAGAGTCTGGAACGCCGGCCCCCAAACATCCAGCGAGAAGAAACCGCTCCATCCCGCACCTTTCAGTTCCGGCCACGCCCGCCAGACATCACCGGATTGATGGAAAATCAGCCC
>DATAIE010000963.1:0-8258 GCA_036262875.1 Verrucomicrobiales bacterium | reverse complement strand
AAGCCATACTTCCACGGCACCACCAGACGGACGGGGGCGCCATTCTGGTTAGGCAGCGATTTACCGTAGAGGCCTGTGGCGAGGAGAGTGAGAGGATGCAGCGCTTCGTCCAGGCGCAGCCCTTCCACATAGGGAAGGTCGATGCCGGCATCATCTGCGTCCGGCATCTGTTTCCTGTCAAAATAAGTCTCAAAGGCCACATGGGTGGCTTTTCCCAGAGGCTCCACCAGTCTCAGCAGGCGCTTCAGCGGGAAGCCCACCCAGGGAATGACCATGGACCAGCCCTCCACACAGCGGAAGCGGTAGACCCGCTCAAACTGTTCCAGTTTCAGGAGGTCTTCGAGACCAAACGTCCGCGGCTTTTGCACCAGCCCGCCTACCTCCACCGACCACGGGGAAGTCACGAAATTCTTCGCCGCCCGTGCCACGCGGCTTTTGTCCGTGGAGAATTCGTAATAGTTGTTATACCCGGCGATATCCTTCAACAGAGTCGGAGCGCCGCCTGGGGAGACCGGTTTCCATTCGTCCGCCGACGGAGCGGCTGTCGTGATGGCCACCGTGCTGTTTCCCGCTTCGGGAACCGTGCGAAACACACGATAAATCCCCGCCGTCGCGAGTGCCGTTCCCGTCAGCACCGCTCCCTGCATGAACCGGCGGCGATTCAAAAAAGTGGATTCCGGAGTGATCTCTGACGGCTTTATCCCGTTCATACGGCTCAATTTGTTCCGGGGTGTGAGCGCCCGTCCCGAGAATTATTCCTGTCGTTTTCGCTCTCAGGGAAAGGGGCTTTGGCGCTTTTAACTTTAATTTAAAGATTTTTCTTGATTTCCGTCCGGTTTTCACTATTGTCTCATCATATTCTTTGGGGGGGAATATCAGCCCCGCGTTTCCGAAAGGGACGCGGGGCTGTTTTTATTCCAGATACTGGCATCGGACGGGAACTGAGGTATTGTAACCCGATGAATCTCTGCCGCTTACTGTCCGCATGCTGTCTTGTCTTAGCCAGCACGCCGGTCCACTCCGAATCGATCCTTGTTCCCAGGGGCCAAAAGAGCGTGTGGCAGTACTTGGATGCCGGCCAGCCGGTTGACAAGGCATGGGCGACTCCCGGATTTGACGCTTCCAAATGGAAATCCGGGCCGGCACCGCTCGGATACGGGGAAAAGGACATGGCCACGACCGTCTCTTTTGGCACGGATGCCAAGGCCAAACCCATCACCACTTATTTTCGCCGCACGGTGGAGGTGGCTGATCCCGACCTGTTCGAAAACATCGTCCTGCGCCTCCGCCGGGACGATGGCGCTGTCGTTTACTGGAACGGCACGGAAGTCGTCCGCAGCAACATGCCGGCCGGCCCCATCACGCCGGAGACATGCGCCTCGACTGCGCTGAACGACAGCATGGAGCGGTTTTTCCACAACAGTGTGTTATCCGCGAAGGGTACGGTCCAAAAGGGAACGAATGTAATCGCCGTGGAGGTGCATCAGTGCGAGCCGGCCAGCAGCGATCTCATTTTCGATCTGGAGGTCGCCGCGTTTGCCAGGGGGGAGGACCTCCCGCAGATGGACTATTTTGCGGGAGCGCTCTCCGCGATGCGGGCCAGAAACCGGGAAAAGGCCTACCAGGAAATCCTGAAGCTCGACCCCAAAAAAAACGGCTACGCCCAGTTCATTGCAGGAGCCTGGCGCTTTTTCGCCCCGGACCGGGGACTGCCGGATGAGCACTACATCACCGTACTGGACAAAGCGTACGATGCCGCGCCCTCGGACATGGAAGTGGTCTATGCGTGGATACGCGCCCGGGTCGACACGCGCCGGGATTTACCCGTCAAGCCGGTCCGCCGCGCGGTTCCGGCCGCCGTTCCCGCACAGTTCAAGTTCATCGCAGACACGCCGCCTGCGGTGCCGGGGGAAAGGTCGATTCCGCGCGACAAGCTTCTGGCGGACGTGGATGACCTCGAATTGCTTCTCGAAAACTGTTATGCCTATCTGGAACGCCGCGGCGCGGACTACCGGGGAGCGCTGGATGCCCTTCGCGCCAGCCTTACGGGCGACCTGCCGAGGTCCGTTTTCCAGCACCGGATTTCCAGACTGATGACCATTTTCGGCGACCCGCACAGCGCCGTCCGGGTTTTGGAAATTCCCCGCCCGGAGTTTAGAGGGATGTTCGTTATGGATGGCGATAAACTGGCCGCTTTGTTACCGGGGCACACGGGATTGTATCTGGAGGGGTTTCCTTATGTTGTCGAGATCAACGGACGCCCCGCCGGTGAGTGGATCAAAGCCGCGGAGAACATTGTCGCCCAGTGCTCGCCTCAGTTTCGCCGTCTGCTCGCCTTGAGGGAATTGCGGGACTTTGCAACGGTCGCCCGGGAATTGGGTGCCCCCGCCGATGTCTATTCCGCCGTGTTTCAGTCGGCGGACGGGAAGGAGAAAAAGACCCACGAACTGCGGGTGGCGCTTCCGGACAAGCGGGAGCCAGGGGAGGACAAGGAAGAACCGGAGGTGCCGGAAGGTCCGTGGCCGCACACGGAATCCCAAATCCGGAAGGAGAATGTAGGCTACCTGCGAATCCCCGGCATGGCGTCGGACACGGATTTCATTGCTTCGCTCAACAAAAGGATGATCGAGTTCAAAGACACGCGGGGACTGATCATCGATGTCCGCGGCAATGGCGGCGGCAGCCAGCATGCCATTCAAACGCTGCTGCCGTGGTTTATGAAACCGGGGGCGCCCTTGAAGGTCATCAACGTCGCCGCTTACCGGCTTCCGGTCGTGCCTCCCAAAAAGAATCCCGCGGGATATCTGGGACTCTACGGACGTGGACTCTTTCCGCTCAGCAGCGATGTCTGGTCTTACTCCGAAGCTCTCAAATTGAAAGCGTTCCAAAAAACCTGGGCTCCCAAATGGAAGATCGACCCCGCGAAGTTCAGCGACTGGCACTACATGGCCCTGACTCATGAATCGAATCCGGCGGCCGGGTACTATGACAAACCGGTCGTGGTGCTGATGGACGCGGGGTGCTTCAGCGCCACGGACAATTTCCTGGGGGCTTTCAAAGGCCATCCGAATGTGACCCTCATGGGCACGGCCAGCGGCGGGGGCAGCGGGCGGATGGCTTGGTACACCCTGCCCCACAGCGGGACCCAGCTCACACTTTGCCAGATGGTGTCTTTTTCCGCGGACGGGCAAACCTATGACGGCAACGGTGTCCTGCCCGATGTCGTGATGGAGGCCAAACTGGATGACCAGATCGATGGCCGGGGCGACTCCGTACTGGAGGCCGCTGTGGCCCGGCTGGCGAAGTGAACCGGTGAGCCGCCGGGCACTGCGGCGGGCGGGAGCTCGCTTGTGAATATTTTCACAAATTCCCTTGCCGCGTCCGGTGCGGCCAGGAAAGTGGCCCGGTTACATTTCCTCTCTCATGGACATCACGTACAAGCCCGGCAAGGAACCTCATCCCAAGGAGCACCGCCTCATTTTCCGCAATGTGGACCGGGTGGGATGGGATACGTCGATCGAACGCTATCTGCAGGAAGGCGGCTACGAGCAGTTGAAGAAGGCGATGACCATGGAGCCGAAGGCGATCACGGAGGAGGTGAAGATCAGCGGTCTGCGCGGGCGCGGCGGTGCGGGATTTCCCACCGGAGTGAAGTGGGGATTCATCCCGCCAAACAACACGAAGCCGGTTTATCTGATTTGTAACGCGGACGAGTCCGAGCCTGGAACGTTCAAGGACCGTTACATCATGCACCAGGACCCTCACCAGTTGGTGGAGGGGATGGCCATTTCGTGCTTCGCCGTGGGTGCAAAGCTGGCCTACATTTACATCCGCGAGGAGTTTCCGGAAGCCGCGCAGATTCTGGAAAAGGCCATCGCGGAGGCGAAGAGCAAAGGTTTCCTCGGCAAGGGCATCTGCGGGAGCGGATTCGATTTGGAGATTTACGTGCATCGCGGCGCAGGAGCCTACATTTGCGGGGAGGAAACCGGCCTCATTGAGAGCCTCGAAGGCAAGCGCCCGTATCCCCGCATCAAGCCTCCTTATTTTCCGGCGGCGCTGGGCCTCTACATGTGCCCCACGATCGTGAACAACGTGGAGAGCCTCTGCCATGTGAAGCACATCATCGCGATGGGCGGCGCGGAGTATGCCAAACTGGGCCTGCCCCGGAACAATGGCACGCGCATTCTCTGCGTCAGCGGCGATGTGGTGCGTCCCGGCTATTTCGAAGTGCAGGTGGGGAAGGTCACGATGGGGGAGGTTATCAACGATCTTTGCGGTGGATTGAAACCCGGTCGCACGCTGAAGGCGATCATTCCTGGCGGTTCGTCTGCCAAGGTCCTGCGCGCCGACGAGCGCTTCAAGCTCAAGCAGCCGGACGGCAGCATCAAAGAGATCGGCATCGAGGACATTCCCATGGACTTCGATACCATCGCGGCCTGCGGCAGCATGGCCGGCAGCGGCGGCGTCATCATCATGGACGACAGCCGCAGCATGACGTGGGTGCTGAATAACCTCAATCAATTCTACGCGCACGAAAGCTGCGGCCAGTGCACCCCCTGCCGTGAGGGCAGCCTGTGGATGAAGAAAATCAGCGACCGGCTTCTCTCCGGAGAGGCTGTTCCCGAGGATGTCGCCACGCTGGAGAACGTGGCCTATCAGATCGACGGGAAGACGATCTGTGCCTTTGGCGAAGCCTGCTCATGGCCCACGGAGAGCTTCATTGCCAAGTTCCGCGAGGAACTCATCGCCGGCACCTACCGGGAAAAAACCGGCAAAATCTTCAATGCGGAGACGCAGGTGGCGGCAGCTGGTTTGAAGGCGGTGGTTTGAGCGGATATCCGCTCCGTAAAATAAGTCGCATTTCCTCTGTCCCGGAGGGGATTTCCAGGGACATATTGAATTGATATCCATGATCTCTTCAGGACTTTCCGATTCCCTCCATGCCTTTGCGGTGATGCACTCCGGAGATTCATTCCGGGTGCTGGTGGAGGCGCATGCCGGCATGGTGACGGGGATCGCCCAGCGGATTACCGGGAGCCGGGAAACGGCGGAGGAGGTGGCGCAGGATGTTTTTATGCTGCTGGCGCACCGGGCGGCGGCTCTGGCGCGGGGAGACGCGCCGCTGTCGGCATGGCTGCACCGCACGGCGACCTACATGGCGCTCAACGCCCGCAAACGGGAGAAGCGCCGGAACGCCATGCTGGAGAAGGCCATGCATGAACTGCCGCAGACCGGAGAGGCCACGGACAGTCCGGACTGGCTTCCGCAACTCGATGACGCGTTGAAGTCTCTCAGCCCTCCCGACCGTCAACTGGTGCTCATGCATCATGCGTCCGGATACACCCTGACGGAAACGGCGGCGGAACTGGGGTTGAGCATGGAAGCGGCCAAAAAGCGCGGTCAGCGGGCGATCGATCGCCTGCGCTGCGCCATGCAGCGCATCCGCAGAGGAGCTGCCGGGCCGAGCGGACCACGGGGGCAGGAGATGGCCATTGCCTGCGTTCCCTTTTTCTCTGCGGCGCCTTCCTCCAGACCTCCGCGCCGGGGCAATGTGATCTTCAAATTTCTTCACGCCTTGTGTGCGCCCAGGGTGGCCGCAGCGGTGGCCGCGGGCCTTGCGCTGGGAAATGTTGGCTGCCGCTTGAATGACTTTTCCGCCGCCCCTGCGGAGGTGGAATCGCTGCGCGCTCCTGCGGCGAAAGCGGCATTGTCGCACAGCGCGGTTTATGAAACCGCGGACGGCAGCGTTCTCTAACTGATCCGTCCGGCGGAGTCGCAGAACCGGCCGCTCAGACAGGCCACGGATGGTTCTGTTCAATGCGATGCGGCGGAAAGTTTTTCCGGGAATTTTGTCAACGAATTCCGGGGAGCCCGTGTCGAACGCACGCCGTGAGGGCCAATGCTGCGAACGTGCACCGGCAACGATGCATGGACGCTGCTGTTCATTCACAGTCCCGGCCCTCCTTCACTCTGCGATCCATTCCCCGCGCTTATGAGAGAACAAATCACCGAAACGAAATTGCACGTCCTCGACTATTGGCAGGTTGTCCGGAACCGGTGGGGGGTGATTCTCCTGACGTTTTTCATGATCACGCTGGCGTCGCTGGTGATCATCGCGCTGCTCGACAAGAAGTTTGCGGGGCACACGCGGTTCCGCATTCTGCCAAGTTCCGCGCCGGAAATCTATCGCGGGATCGATGACTCAGAACGGCTCTCGCGCACGGGGACCTGGCTGGAAACCGAATTCAAAACCATCCTGGCGCGGGACACACTTCTTCGCGCAGTGAAGCAGTTGAACCTCGAGGCCGAGTGGTCCGTCTCGCAGGACGAGGCCGCTTCGCGGGTGGAGCGCATGCTGGACGCGGAGCTTGAACGCGGCACGGATATCGTGGACATTACCGCGTGGAGCACGCGCAGCGAAGAAGCGCCGCGCATCGCCTCGGCGGTCCGGACGGCTTATGAAGAGTCCCGCAAGGAATGGGAGTCTGAGCGCATTGAGAGGCTGATAGCCAATACCCGCAAGAATATCGCCGGTCAGGAGGCGGATGTGGAAAAATCGCGTGTGCAGATGGACGACCTCGCGCGAAAATATAAAGTCGCCGATCGTCTGACTTACGGCAGAGGGAACAACCCGGTGCCCACTCCGGGTGTGGATGAGACTGCGATCGTGAGAGAGCAAATGGTGAAGCAGGAGGCGGACGTGGATGAATACAAAAGTCAGTTACAGTCTCTCCTGAATATGGAGGGCGAGCGCCTCATCAAAGGGGCCGCGGAGTTGGGAATCGCGAACGCCACCATCACGGCGATTTATCCGGAGTATCAAAAGCTGGTAACTGAGTTGAGCGCGGCGAAGAAAAGCGGCTTCGGTCTGAAGCATCCGAAGATCGAGGCATTGCAGGAATCGATCTCCGGTAAATATGCGCAGCTTCTGGATGCCGCGGTGTCCTATAAGCTGAATCTGCAGACGAAAATCCAGACGGCTGAAAAGACCCTCGCTGACACGCGCAAACGTCTCGAAAGCAAGACCTCCATTTCCGTGGAGGAGCGTATTGGGCTGAACGACTACGCGCGCGCCAAGTTTGCCAACGAGAATCAGGTGCAGACCCTGACAGAACTGCGGGACACGCTGAACAAAGCTCTCATCGAACAGAGTATGCTGAAGAAGCCGATCGCAATGCTGCAGGAGGCCAGGCCCGACATCAATCCTTCGAAACCGAATGTGATGATGCTGATGAGCATCGGTGCCGGTCTGGGTCTGGTGCTGGGATTACTGATCGCCTTTTTCCTCGAATACCTGGATACGAGTGTGAAGTCGCTGGACGATGTGGAGCGGTATCTGGGCGTGCCGGTGCTGGCCGTCATTCCCAAAGACGTGGGCGTGCTGCACAAACAAAGCGGACTCAGCCCCGATGCCGAGGCCTATCGCATTTTGCGGACGAACATCGAGTTCAACCGCCGCAGCGCGGATGCCAACGCGATCACCATCGTATCCGGCGGCGCCGGGGAAGGGAAGTCCACCACCCTCGTCAACCTCGCCTACATCTGCGCACAGGGAGGATACAGCACGCTCATGATCGACGGCGATCTCCGCAGGCCAAAGCTCCACACGTTTTTTGACATCAACAATTCCGTGGGTCTGACCAACTATCTCACCACGGCTCTGATGCTGGAGGATGTCATTCTTCAAACGCCGGTGGAGAATCTCTACTTCATGCCGTCCGGGATCCTTCCCGCGGACGCCGCCGGCATCCTGAACAGCCGCCGCATGTCAGAACTCATTACCGATGTGAAAGCCCGGTTCGACCTCGTGCTCATCGATTCCCCGCCCATTCTTGGGGTCTCGGATGCTTCGGTGCTTGCCTCGGAAGTCGATCTGACGGTCGTTGTCATTCAGCATCGCAAGCTGCCGCGCAACATGCTCCTGCGGGTAAAGCAGGCGATCGAGAACGTGGGAGGCAATCTTCTGGGAGTGGTGCTCAATAACGTGGACGTGCGCAGCGATGCCCAGTATCAGTACTATACAAGCTACTACACTTACTACTCGCCTTCCGGGGCGGAGGGCAAATCGAGAGTGCGTCCTTCTCTTCCGGGGGAGGCTCCCCAGCCTGGTCGCCAGACTCCAGTGGCGGCGGGGCGTCCAAAGGATGGCGACTACTAACGAGGTCTAAATTATGTTGCAGCCGTGTTTGAGAGCTTCGCACATCGACAAAGGATGGCCGCCGTAGTATTCCGTCGAATGGCGTAAAGATAAATCGCAG
>DATAIE010000962.1:0-10548 GCA_036262875.1 Verrucomicrobiales bacterium | reverse complement strand
GCATCGGTATGCGCAGCCACAGCGGCGTGGCCGCCATCATGTTCACGGCTCTGGGAGATGCGGGAATCAACATCGACATGATCTCCACTTCAGAAATCAAGATCGCAGTGATCGTGGACGAGAAGGATCAGGAGAATGCCGTGAGGACCGTGCACGCGGCGTTCAAGCTGCACGAAGGGGCGTAGTTTGCACGACACTCATTGGTGGCCTGGGGCTCCTGCCGGGGAATGGACAAAAGGACGAAGGCAGTATCAATCGGACTGCTTCCCGGATTTTGCCGGCCAGTCCGCTGATTCACTGCGCGCCGTCTTGAGAAAGGCATCCAGCTTTGCCACCACCTCCGGGTTCTTATCCGCCACATTCTCCTTCTCTGCGGGATCACTTTGCAGGTCGTAAACGAGTAACGCACCGCGGGGCGTTTCCCGAATTCCCTTCCATCGGCCCTGATAGAGAGCCGCCTGGGAAAAGCCTTTTTCGTGGAACTCCCAGTAGAGGAATTCGTGCTTCCGCTGTTTGTCGGTCTGCCCGAGAAGAGCGGGAGCGAAACTGATGGAATCGCGGTCCGGTGGCAGGGTGGCGCCCGCCAGTTCGCAGGCTGTCGCCATCCAGTCGCCAAAATAGGCAACGTGCTTCGCTTCGCCCGCGGTAATCCTGCCCGGCCACCACGCGATAAACGGCACACGAATCCCGCCGTCGGTAAGGCTGCGCTTGATGCCGCTGAAGGGTCCGGAAGGCTGAAACCGCTCAAGGTGATGGCCGGACTCATTGTGCGGTCCGTTATCGCTCGTGAAGATGACCAGCGTCCTCTCCTCCAGTTTGAGGCGATGCAGTTCGTCCAGCAGACGCCCCACATAGCTGTCCAACCGCGTGACCATGGCCGCATGTCCCTTGTCGGGTTCGGGCCAGTCTTTCCCGGCATACGGGCCGTAATCCGGCACTTCCGCGCCATTTTTCAGCGCTCCGCGCCGCTCATTGTTGGCGTGCGGAACGACCATGCTCCAGTAGAGAAAAAACGGCTTCGCATGCGGTGCAGCGATGAATTTCAGCGCCTCGTCCGCAAAGAGGTCGTCGGCATAGACCTTCGCCGCCGTGGCGTATCCGCCGCCAGCACCTCCCACCGGAGTGACGATGTTCGGCAGCGGGACACGCTCTTCATTCCGCCAGAGGAAATCCGGGTAGTGATTGTGAGCCTGGGTTTGGTTGAGGTAGCCGAAAAACGAGTCGAACCCCTGCTTTCGGGGAAGCCCGGTATCCGCCGCACCGGTATCGCCGAGGCCCCATTTTCCGATGAGGCTGGTTTCGTATCCTGCCTTTTGAAGGACGCCGGCGACGGTAACATCCTCCGCCTTCAACGCCTGGGCCGCTGGATTCACCCGGCCGGCATTTCCCCGGACGCGTGTGTGCCCATGATGCTGCCCGGTCATGAGCACGGAGCGGGATGGCGCACAAACGGTGGCTCCCGCGTAGAATTGCGTGAACCGCATCCCCTCCCTGGCCATGCGATCGAGCCGGGGCGTTTGGATCACTTTTTGCCCGTAGCAGCCCAGTTCGCCATAGCCCATATCGTCGGCCATGACCCAGATCAGGTTTGGCCGGAGAGGTTCCGCTCCAGTGCCCGGACGCGGAATGAAGGCGAGAATGGCAAACAGACGGAGAAACCTCATGCCCGAAAGGGGCCGCGGATTCCTCCGGGCGCAAGAGCCGCAATGGCGCTCCTTTTCAGACCCCGGCTGCCCGCTTGGCTTTCACAAGGTTGAACACGATATACTGATTCCAGGACAGCAGCCAGCGGCGGCGGTGCAGCCATCCCTCCACCTTGTCCGCCCAGCGGAGCATGAAGTTGTTCGGGCGAGACGGCATGAGCTTCGACGTGATGAGCGAAAGGGGCATCTCCAGCACTCCGCAATAGACGGATTCCGTGCGCCAGCCGAGCTGGTTTTCCAATTCACGTACCTGTTTTCCCGTAAAAGGAGCTTCATCCTCGGTCCGGGCATCGGGTGTCGCTTTGCGGAAAATCTTCAGCAAAGGGTTGTCTGCCAACGGCTCCTGCAAAAGAACACGTCCATTTGGTTTGAGCACCCGGTGGATTTCCGAGAAGGCCACCGCCGGGTAGAGGTGATGGAGAATCCCATAGCCCACGACGAGGTCGAAGGAGGCATCCGGAAAGTCCAGTTTGTGGGCATCCATCGCCCGGAAATCACACCGCTCCTCCGAAATGCCCGCCGCTTTTGCCCGCTCCCGGAGATCCTCCACGTAGACTTCGGAGATATCGATCGCCGCCACTTTATCCGCCCCTGCGGCCAGATACTTCATCGCCATCTCCCCGCGCCCGCACCCATAGTCGAGAATCGTCTTTCCGCGGAGGTCGTCCGTGAATTGATCAATGGTTCGGTAGAGGCGCTGCTTGGAGGGATAGGAGGCAAGATGAGGGAACTTGCTCTTCAAGCGAATACTCTCGGCAAGAACATCGCGTTCGGTGTGGGCTTCGTGTTCGCGGGCGACCCGGTCGGCAAGGGCAGTAGTGGACATAGAGGAATTTCAAACTGTGGTAATTCCAGTGAATATGGATTCGCTTTCCCAAAAATCAAAAAAATTCTCGAATATTATGTTCGTTTTTGATAATCTTTTCCCCTATGGCGGAATAAATGACTCCCTGATGCGAAGGGGAAATAAGGGCGGCCTCCGGCCGTTCTCACTTTTGATCTAAAATTCCGCACCGCGTTTCCGCTCCCTTGCCTTGCACCGGTACCGGCCTTCTGTGGCAGGCATGGGACGCATCGCGGAGGAGTCGATTCAGAAGGTCATTGCCACGGTGAATATCGTGGATGTGATCTCCTCGTACTTCCCGCTGCAAAGAGCCGGCACGGCATTCAAGGCATGTTGTCCCTTCCACGCGGAGCGAACGCCCTCCTTTTCGGTCAGCCCGGCGCGGAATATGTATCACTGTTTCGGCTGCGGGAAGGGCGGGAATGCGATCGGATTTGTGAGGGACTACGAGAATCTGCCGTTCGCCGACGCCGTGCGGAAGCTCGCGGCAAAATACGGAATCGTTCTCATCGAAGAGGCGGGAACGGCAGAGTCCGGGGAAAAAACGGCCCTGCGGGTGAAGCTGCTGGCTCTGCACCGGGACATCGCGGAATGGTTTCACCAGTTGCTGTTGAAGAGCCCCCTGGCAGAGGATGCGCGGACTTATTTAAAAAAACGCGGACTCGGGTCGGAAGTGGCGAAGAGCTGGCTTATCGGCTACGCGCCCGCCGATGCATCCCTCTACCGGCAATGGGGTGCAGAGAAGAGCTTCCGGGAGTCTCTGCTGGTGCAGGGCGGCATTTATTCACCGCGGGAAGAGGGCGACCCGGACCGGGGCGGATATCCGCGCTTCAAACACCGCGTCATGTTTCCAATCCGGAATGACCATGGGGATGTCATCGCCTTCAGCGGTCGCATTCTGGATGTAGAAGCCTCCAAAGCAAAATACATCAACTCGCCGGCGACGCCCATCTTCAGCAAAAGCGAGGTGTTCTTTGGCCTCGATAAGAGCAAGCGGGCGATCCACAAGGAACAGTCCGCCATCATCTGCGAGGGCCAGATCGATATGATCACGTGTTTTGAACACGGGATCGAGAATATCGTGGCCCCCCTTGGCACGGCCTTCACGCCGGAGCATGCGCGGCTCCTCAAGCGGCATACCGAGCAGGTCGTGCTTTGCCTGGACTCCGACAACGCCGGGCTCAAGGCTGCGCAGAGCCATTTTACGGAACTGTCGAAGGCGGGGGTTTTTGTGCGGGTGGCCATGCTGCCCAAAGGGGACGACCCGGACAGTCTCATCCGCCGCGACGGAGTGGATGCGCTGCGCCGCCATCTGAATGGCGCAAAGGATTTTTTCGACTGGCTCATCGACCTGCGGCTGCCGGCGGTGGACCCGAACAATATCCGGGACCGGATGAGACTGTTGAGCGACGTGGCGGGCAGCATCGCGAAACTGAAAGACCGCATGGCTCAGGATGCCGCCCTGAACCGGGCCGCCTTTCGCCTCTCCGCGCCGGCGGACGAACTGCGGCGGATGGTCACCGCGCATGCGAAGACCATGCTGAAGAACATAGAGGCCGCTGCGGAGCGTGCCGCCGCCGCACCCTCCGGAGCGGGCGATGAGCCGGAGGAGAAGCCGGTGCTGGAAATCAATCATCCCGCCGTGCGCCAGTTGCTGAAAATGGCACTGACCAATCCGGAGGCGCGCCAGTGGATGACTCAGCAGCAGCCGGAGCTCCCGTGGACTTCTTTTCCCGGCGGGGATCTCATCGACAAGGCGCTCGGTCCGGTCATCGATGCCGCGCGTCCGGAATCCGTCGCGGCATGGCTCTCCTCCCTGAGTCTGGAGGAGGAGCAACTGGTGTCTGCGGTGCTGCACGACAAGTCTCCGCCCGGCAATGCGGATTCCGCGATGCGCGCCGCGATTTCTTTGCAAATGGAACAGGCCGGTGGAAAAATCGACGTGCTCAAGTCGAAGCAAAAACAGGCGGACCTTCCGATGGATCAGGTGCTGGCGCTGATGGGCGACATCCAAAGACTCCAGAAGCGATACCTTGACCTGCAAAAGGAATTGCAGAATATTCCGGCGGATCGCTAGGCAACCTGCCGCTGTCTTCCCACTCTCCGCAGATTATCCATGGCCCAGCGCAAGAAGCCCCAGCGAAAATCCGCCACGCCTCCGCGCGGTGCTGCGAAGCGTATTGAAAAGGGAAAGAAAGCCGCAGCGCAGTTGAAGTTGAAGAAAGCGAAGGTCTCCCGTAAGTCCCCTGCACCACCTCCACGCCCCACCCCTTCGAAGGGGCGGAAACCCCCAACCCCGAAAATGGCAGCGCTCTCTGCTCCCGCACCCGTCATTACCTCCACTGAACCGGCGCCGCTCCCTGTTAAGCGCGGTCGGGGACGTCCCCGTAAAACCCCGGTAATCCCTGCGGTAATGGGAGCATTGCCTGCGGATGCCACCATCGATACTCCGGAGGTACAGTCAAAAATCCGCGAGATCGTCAGACTGGCGAAGGAACAGAGCTACATCACCTATGATGACCTGAACGAGGCTCTCCCGGGTGACATCATCTCGCCGGACCTCGTTGAGGAGATCATTCTCCGGCTGCGGAATCTGGAGATCGATATCATCGACGCTTCGGAGGTGGACCGGGTCAAGACTCCCGCTCAGGTGGCGTCCCCTGTCAAAGAGATCGAGGAAAAGCCGCTCGACCGTCCGGATTCCCTGGATGATCCGGTGCGCCAGTATTTGAAGCAAATGGGACAGGTCCCGCTCCTCACGCGGGAACAGGAGGTGGACATCTCCATGCGGATCGAAAAGGCGGAGGCGGCCATGACGCAGGTGCTGAATTCCTTCGGCTTCATTGCCGATGCCTATCTCGACCTCGCCCAAAAAATCATGGAAAGTCACGAGCGCTGTGACCGGGTGGTGATGGAAAAGAAATTCGAAAGCCGCGACCGCTACATCAAAGGCCTCACCCGGCTCAACACGCAGGTGAGAGAGGCGCGCAAAACGGCCCAGACCGCATGGGAAAAGGCGCGCGAGTCGAAACAGCCAGGCCGGCGCGCCGGATATGAGGCGGAATTCAAAAAGAACCTTGCCTCTCTCCAGAAGACTTACTCCAAGTACTTCTTCAAACAAAAGACGATGGAGGAATTCGGCGAGACGGCGGACCGCTTCATGGTGGAGTTCGTCGATGCCCAGCAGCGGCTGAAGGAAAAACCAGGCAGCAGCGACGCGCGCAGCCGCATCGAGGCCCTGGAACACTCGGCATGGTTCGAGGTGGAGGCGTTCCACGCGGCCTTCAGTGAACTGCGAAAACACATTCGCGATGCCCACAATGCCAAGAAGGAGATGGTGGAGGCCAATCTGCGCCTGGTGATTTCCATTGCAAAAAAATACACCAACCGCGGCCTCCCGTTCCTCGATCTCATCCAGGAGGGCAACATGGGGCTCATGAAGGCGGTGGAGAAATTCGAATACCGCCGCGGTTATAAATTCTCCACCTATGCCACGTGGTGGATCCGCCAAGCCATCACCCGCAGCATCGCCGACCAGGCGCGCACCATCCGCATCCCGGTGCACATGATCGAGACGATCAACAAACTGATGCGGGTGCAAAAGCAACTGGTGCAGGAACTGGGACGGGAGCCCATCCCGGAGGAAATCGCGGACGAAATTCACCTTCCGGTGGAGCGCATCCGCGCCGTGCTCAAGATGGCGCAGACCCCCATCTCCCTCCAGGCGCCCGTGGGCGAGGGAGACGACACCACCTTTGGAGATTTCATCGAAGACAAGGCCGCGGACAATCCCATGGAGCGCACCGGTTTCTCCATCCTCAAGGACAAGCTCAAGGGTGTGCTGGAAACCCTCAACGAACGCGAACGGGCCGTGCTCGAGCAGCGCTTCGGTCTCATCGACGGCTACAGCCGCACGCTCGAAGACGTGGGCCGCCAGTTCCAGGTCACCCGCGAACGGATTCGCCAGATCGAAGCCAAAGCGCTGCGCAAGATGCGGCACCCCACGCGCATCCGTCAGTTGGAGGGATTCATCGATAATCCGGGAATTTGAAACAATCCTAACATAAATCCGGGCATAGCTTCAGTCGGTTTTTCTCTGCCCAGGACTTCACGATCTCCATCGCTTCACAGTCCGGGTCCGAGTTGCGATACCCCTTGACCTCCACAATGCGGCGCGAATCCGTACTGACACGAATGGTCCATGCACCGGACTCCGTCAGCCCATTCTTTTGAAACGTCCGCTGCATCCGCATGCGAAAGATGGCAGTATCCCCGCCCTTGCACGCACCGGCAAAAATGACCACACAATGGCGCATCACCATACCCTCGTCGAGCAGTTGCCGCTGGGTGCAGAGTTCCTCGACTGTCCATTGCTGAAGCCGCCGCGGGCTGGATCCGTGAAAGGAGCAAAACGGCTCCATCCCGGTCATGGGTTTCCATGCTGAGAGCATGGCGTTCACCACCCGTGCACGAAGGAATGAGGATTGCATGATGGTATCCGCGTGATTGAGCCCCTCCGGGATGGCGTGCTCGAGATACTTTTTCCATTGCCTTCGCCAGTGGCGAATCAGTTCCTGGAGCGGCTGGCGAATCAACTCGGCGGCACGGCGGCTGCCGCTCTGAAGAATGTGGAAGCGAAAACCATCAGCCACCATGTCGAAGTCCGTATAGTCCACGGCCGTCGCTGCAATGAACTTCTCCAGCAGTGGAATCCAAACCCCGTCGTTCGCGAAGTCTTCAGCCATGCGGCTGCGGAGTACTGCTTCCGTAAGTGGTTCGGGAGCGCCCAGCGCTTTCAATTGAGCCCAGCGCAGCGCCATACGCGCAGAGAGATACTCCGGAGCATTGGGAACCTCGTGAGCCGCGGCGGCCCTCAGCGGTGGCATGCCCGGCAAACTGCGCATGCTTCCTCCCGCGGCGAGGTGACAATACCAGTCGCGTTCGATGTGCTTCACGGGCCCGAATACGCGCCATGCCCGCACAAAGGCAGGAGGAACCGGCCACCTTTCAAACAAGTGACTGATGAGTGAATCCCATTGCCCTCGCAGGTCCGCACCGGGATCCGGCGACCATTGGTCCGGTTCACGAATCATGGCCCGGGAATAAAAGGCCATGCGGATCAAAGCGGGCGCTGCCTGAAAAAGCCCCGGATGAAGATCCGTGAAGATACGGGTCCGCTCCTCCACCAGCCTGCAAAGCTGAGCAAAGAGCGTAAAAGCGGGCCCGCGGGCAAAGGCACGCATGCGCATGGCCCGGCCTATCACACGACAGTGAGCGCGGAGATTGAGATTACGAATGTGGCGGGCCGTCCAACAACGCCCCGCAAGAATGCCGGGTGTGTGGAGAGTGGCCCGCGTTCCTTGTGACGGGACGGCGGATGACAGCACAGTGCCGTTCCCGGCCGCCACGGCGGGCAGGGTTGTTGACATAACGATAGATGATTTCCTGATGCAAAGGCACGCAGCACCCGGAGGGAATCCGGTCAGCACCGCGCGGGATCACTTCCTTTCCGGAAGTGCAGACGAGGACGAGACTGAGCGAAAGGCTCAGTCAGTCGTGTCAGGAAAATGCAATCGTTAGGAACATGGCTGCCGGAGCATTCACCCTGCCTGGAGTTTGTCAACAACAGGCGCGGCTCTTCTCCATTCTGAATGCCGGGGGCACCGGCGGAGGGGTGCAGGAAGGTTCCGGTGATTTCCCCACTTGCCTGGCCCGGTCCGCGCATACATTCATGGGATTACGCCGCGCATGGAAGGCATCAGGATCGACTTCTCCCCCAGTTCCGGAACTCCGGAAGAGTGGAACAATGCCTATGCGCGGCTGGCGGACTATTTCCGCGCCCACCGGATTCACAGCCGGGTGCACCGCACCTATCTCATCATGGAGATCCTGCGCCGTGCAGCCGAGACTCATCCGCGCCATCCGGGCGTGTCCCCCACCGAGGTGGTCATTCACGAGGCCCGGCGTATGCACCGCGCCTGGCTGCGCACCATCATCGGAGACCTGAATGTTCCGGAGGCCCGACTGGATGCCAACGGACGCCTTGCTTTTCTCCTCTGTGACGGGCCAAACCGGTATCCCGACTACTTCATTGGCGAAGGAAGCGCCCCGCAGGAACTCGTGGATGCCATGCGCGAGCCCATCGAACAGTCCGGCCCGGACCTCGCCCTTTCCAGCATGGTGCCGCGGCCCATCGATCTTGGTCCCATGAGTGAGAGAGAGGCACATGAGAGCGGCTTCTTTGTCAATCCCTGGCTGCGCTACGTGCTGCTCATCGCTTTTGCCGCGCTCGCTTTCTGGGGGGTGTATGAGTTGACAAGATGAGCGCCGCCCCCGCCAACAACATTCCGCACTACACCGCGGCCCGCATCCGGAAACGGCGCGCCACCTTTTTCACGCTCGTTTTCGTCACCCTCGTCATTGGCATCTGGCTGCTGGCGGATTCCCTCGGCCGCGACGGGCTGAATCTCGTGGAAATAGCCATGCTGGCCGTTTTCGCACCGCTGTTCTATCAGCTCGGCGTGGGTTTCTGGACAGCACTCATCGGCCTTTTCGTGTCGGGGCGGAGAGCCCCCGATCCCTTGAACCTGGCCACCTCGCTCACCTTTGAAGAAAGGACGGCGAAACTGACCGTGGGCACTGCGATCATCATGCCGGTCTACAACGAAGACGTCAGCCGCGTCTTCGAAGGCCTGCGCGTCATTTACCAGTCCCTGGCCAACAAAGGGCAGCTCGAACACTTCGACTTTTTTGTGCTCAGCGATTCCGACAATCCCAACAAATGGGTGGAGGAGGAACTCGCTTGGCTGGAACTTTGCCGGCAGCTCAACGCCTTTGGCCGCATCTTTTACCGGAAGCGCCGCAAACCCATCAACCGCAAGAGCGGCAATGTTTCCGATTTCTGCCGCCGCTGGGGAAAGCGCTACCGCTACATGGTCGTGCTCGATGCGGACAGCATCATGGGCGGCAATCTGCTGGGCGACATGGTAAGGCTCATGGAAAAGCACCCGGCGATCGGAATGATCCAGACGTCGCCGCGTGTCTTTGGCGCTGAGACGCTTTTCGGACGGGTCATGCAATTTGCCCATGCCGTCTACGGCGAGCCTTTCATGGCCGGCCTCAATTATCTCGCGATGGGAAATGCCACCTTCTGGGGTCACAATGCGATCATCCGCCTGGCCCCCTTCATCGAGGACTGCGCGCTGCCGGAACTGCCGGGCCGCGAACCCTTTGGCGGTCACATTCTCAGTCACGACTTTGTGGAGGCGGCGTTGATGCAAAAGGCGGGGTATCAGGTCTGGCTGCTGCCCGTTACGGAAGACAGCTATGAGGAGGGTCCTCCCACCCTCCTCGATACTCTCAAGCGCGACCGCCGCTGGTGTCAGGGCAATATGCAGCACATCAAGCTGCTCCTTGCCAAAGGATGGAACCCGCTCGCCCGGCTGAATTTCTTCCACGGGATTCTCAGCTACGTTGCCTCGCCGCTGTGGCTGGCGTTTCTGGTGCTGGCCACGGTGCTCGCCGGGATGCCGGGAGCGATGTCTCTGGATGTCCGGGAGGGCAACTACGCTGGCGTAGTGCTGCTGGGTCTCACTCTCGGCCTGCTCTTCATTCCCAAGTTTCTCATCCTCTTCCGCCAGATCCGGAGACCGGATATCGCCCGGCAGTTTCATTCCCCGCGGGCGCTTTTCTGCTCCGTGATTTTGGATACAGTGTTCTTCACTGTAATGGCACCCATTCTCATGCTGTTTCACAGCAAGTTCGTCTTTTATACCCTCCTCGGGCGGGGCGTGCGCTGGGCGGAGCAGCGGCGAAAATCCGACGGCTCGGTGGACTGGCAGGAGAGCATCATGAACCTGTCGGGCATCACGGTGTTCGCGCTCCTTTGGGGAGCTGTGGCGTTCTGGCAGTCGCCGGTCTTTTTCGGCTGGATCAGCCCGGTCCTCGCCGGCATCGCCCTTTCCATTCCCTTCAGTATCGTCACCGCCGGCCGCCAAAGCG
>DATAIE010000961.1:0-3669 GCA_036262875.1 Verrucomicrobiales bacterium | reverse complement strand
CTGCCGATGCTGCCGCCTCCGCCGGTAACCAGGACGACCCGGTCACGCAGGCTTTCGAGCACGACACCGGAGTTCATGGGAACGGCTTCCCGGCCCAGAAGGTCCTCGATCGCGACTTCTTTCAAGGTGGTGACCTCCACGTTTCCGGTGGCCAGTTGCTCCATGGACGGAACCGTAACGCACCGGAAATTGGAGGCATGGCAAAGGCGCACGAGTTCCCTCAGCCGGGATTTACTCGCGGACGGCATGGCGAGGAGAACTTCCTGGACCCCGTAACGCTCAGCGAAGTCCGGAATCGCCTCTGGAGCGGCCACGATGGGAACACCGTGAACCCGCAGACCCCATTTTGAGCGGTCGTCATCAAATACCACCACGGCCTTCAATCCCATTTTGGGCTTCCGGCGCAGTTCTTCAATGAGCTTGGCACCCACCTGACCGGCGCCGATGACGGCGACGGGCACTGCGTCCCTCCGGGCATGGAGGGGATCGGCCCGCCGTTCGCCCCAGACCCGGGTGCAAAGCCGCAACGCCGCCACGCATCCGCTGAATACGGCGGCATCGATGAAAACCACCCCGCGGGGGAGGCATTCAACCCCCGGAGGGATGAATGCCATGACGCAAATAATCATTGCCGCCCCTGCGAGCGAGGCGGCCCCGATGCGAAGCGCGTCCCTCACTCCGAAAAAGGCCAGCAGTCCGCTAAACTGCCCCGCGAGGACCATGAGCAGCAGCTTTCCGGAAATAATCCACCAGGCGTGCGTGCCGAACATGTCCCGGTTGTGTTCGCTCATTCTGAAGTCAAAACGCATCAAAAATGCCGTCCAAAATGAGAGGACGGCCAGCAGCGCGTAAGCACCCGTGATCAGAACGATTCTATACCTTCTGGTGAGATGTAGCAGGAAATCTGAATAACGGCGGTCGGTCGGCATTTCAGCAGTGCAATTTGCAGAGGGCCGGAACGGTGACCGGCAGGCCACGTGAAGCCCTCTGATTGAACGTCTTATATTTATAACATCACAACGCAAAACCGCTATTCATGATTGTTTATTACAGAAGGTAATACTGCGCGTTAATTGAGCCGCTTCGCATGTCCCAAAACGCGCGTTTTTCCCGGAAAAACAGGGTATATTATTATTAATTCCTCTCAAAAACGGCATGGCTCGCATTGGCGCGAATTTGTGCCCCCGCTTCGGGGTTTGGTCCGGCGGGAGGGCCGGAAAGAGTGCGCTGCGGCCTGGGTTATTATTGTTTATTCCAGAAGTTCTGACAAATTTTCCTGCGCGGCTTTTTATTCTTCGAAATCTCTCTTCAAAAGGAAATATTATTACATTATTCTCTCAAAATGGCATTGTGTCGCATTTTCGCGAGCGCGGGCCGGTTTCCGTGACCCGATTTGGGGCAAAAAGAAGCGGGGAGGGAACAGACACCTGGTCTGATCCCTCCCCGCTATTGAAAACGCCGGCCTGGCTATGATTCTTCGCAGCGGTGCCTGTGGCTGCCGTTATCGGCTGCCGGGCTTCAACGCCTCCTGAAGCTGCGGATCTGATTCGCGCACGTATTCCTCGACAGCATGCCGGCTGCCCAGCGCGTCCCAGATTCTAAAAAGCGTCTTCCGGAGCCCCTCCGGGAGTTTGGGAAGGACTACGGGCATCTGAGCATCCAGAGACTCTCTCGACGTGTGAGAGGCCCAGTATTCAATGAGTCCGGTGTCACCGCCGGCAATCCGAAGTGCCTGGGCCGTCAATTCCGGAAAAGCCGCCGCGTTGCTCATGATGCGGTCGAAGGCGCCGCGGCGGCCATAGGCCGTCCCCGGGTCCAGCCGCTCGATGGTTTCGCCGCGTCTCATCCCCTCGGCCCAGAGACTTTCCGTGCGCAGGGGATCGATGGGCGCCCAGGCCGTCGCCTGCATGAGCGGCATTGCCACCCAGGTGGGATCAAGAATGCGCGCCAGAGCAAAATGGCGGTCAATTTCAGCGTCCTTGTCATCAAAGTACAGAGAGATCGCTCCTCTCAGGTAATGCAGGTGGGGATCCATTGGGACAGTTTTCAGGGCCTCGTCCAGGATTTGGATGGCCTTTTCCAGCCGGTCCTCCTTTCCAGGTGCCAAAGGCGCGGCTCCGCCCGCCGCCTCCATCTCCGTCATTTCCTGAGCATAAAGTGCCGCTGCTTTCTCCACGGCCTGTTCCGAAACCACCATCGCGGGGGCGGGGCCACCAAACCACTGGGAGTAAACAAGGAACGCTCCGGCGGCGAAAACCACCAGTCCAAGGCCGCGAAAAACGGACTGGCAAAGCCGGGTGGACGGCTGTCCGTCCCCGGGAGTCCGCGAACTGATGGCCAGCAGCAGGCAGGCCGCCCACGCCAGTTCCATGTGGTGGCCGGGCACATCGAAAAATCCGTGGATGGGCACTACAGCGGCGGCCGTCAGGCATCCGGTGCGGAGGATGCGGGCGCGACCGCGAAAGACCCCGCGCAACGCGGAGCCAAACATGACGGCGACAAGGGCCGCCAGCAGGAACGTGGCTGGTATTCCCGCCTCGGCTGCCCACCAAAGCCAGTCGTTCTCCGGATGAACTGACTGCCTTCCGTTGGTGATCGCAGACAAATGCCGGTATTGCGGGAAGACATACTGATACTGGCCGGCTCCTGCGCCGGTCCACGGTGCATGGCGCACCATGTCGACGGTATCCAGGAAGATGGGTATCCGCAAATCGAGAGCCTGGAGGGTTTCTGCGCCCGTTTTGTCTTTCAAGGGCGCTCCGTTCTCACTGTCGGAACCGGTAATAAGCGAGAGGTGCTCAATGGTCCCGGCGAACCTTTTTTTTACCGGTAAATCCTCCGTGAGGAAAAAAAGCAACACCGCTCCGGCCATCAGCCCGGCAGCCAGCAAAACACGCCCGCGCAGATACTCCCGACCCATGATCAATAACCAGGCGGCCGGCATGACGGCGATGAGTACCACGGCGCGGCTGCCGGAGTAGCTCAGTGCAGCCCAGATACAGACGATCACCGAAATAAGTGCCAGTGTTCCGCTGCCCCACGTGTGGACGCGGAGAGACTGCACCGCCACGGCCGCCCCGGCCATGGTTCCCATCACGAGGAGGGTGGCCATGTGATTTCGATTGGCAAAAAAGCCGAAGGTATCCACCCCATCCCATGGAAGCGCCCAGTGAGACTCCTGCGCGGCGATGGCAAAAAGTGCCACCAGCGCCACCCCGGCAGCGAAAAGCAGGGCCAGCATGTGATTGCCCGCATGGTTGACCCGGTGACCGTTTAAATACACGATCACTATCAAACAGACCGCCACGGCGCATAAGCATTCGAAGGTCTGAAGCGGATGAGGGGTAACAAAGGCACCCAGGGGGAGGCCTTGATCTGAGAGAGTGGTCCGCCACTGAGGCGCGGGAAACCAGCCCGCCGGAAGGAAAGCCAGGCAGGCGAGCAGCATGAACCCCGCCGCGAGGATCACCGTGAGCCGGGGAATCCGCACGCGGGGCGGCCGGGAAACCATGGTAAGTCCGGCAACGATCAAAAGCACTCCCCTCCAGCCGTGCCACGGTGCCGCCGGAGCAAGGATCATCAGAAAACAAAGGCCCCAGAAGATAACGAAAACGCCGAACCCAGGCTTTTTTGAGGATGCCTCCTGGGGAGTCGACTCCGTCCGCGCCG
>DATAIE010000960.1:0-1654 GCA_036262875.1 Verrucomicrobiales bacterium | reverse complement strand
TCCTCCGTCACTGCGTTAAATTTTGAGTTGCCGGAATCAGTCTGACACTCCACACAGAGAATATGCACTGTCCGGCATATATTACCTGTCGTATTCTCCGTATCCCTCCGGCCCTCGCGGTCCTCTCCTCACTCGTTTCGCTGGCCGCTGCGGCGCCTGCCCCGCCGGTGGAGAAGAAGGAGGAGGAAAAAAAGACTCTGCCGGAAATGCTCATCCTTGGTGAAGCGCTGGGTGATCCCCAGGACAAGCCGGTGAGCGCCTCTTTTCTCCCGGACAAAGATGTGGAGGCTTTCAAAATCCGGGAGCCGCAGGACATCGCCCGGGTGACTCCGAATATGTCGGCCACGGATTCCGGTTCACGTTCGTTTGGAGACGTCTATACGACCCGGGGCATTGCGAACACGGTCTTCTTCGGAGCGCCTTCCACGACGGTGTATGTGGATGATGTACCGTTTGGCGAGACGTTCACCTACGCGCAATATCTCACCGCCACGAACAGCGTGGAGGTTCTCCGCGGACCGCAGCCGAATGTGGTGGGCCGCTACACCAGCGGCGGTCTCATAACATCCGCAGCCGCCGTCCGGGAAATGTGTTCGAAGGGGAGGCAAACGCCTCTTACGGCTCGTACGATGCGTACCGCTTTGACCTGTGGGCCATGGGCCCCATCTCGGAAACGCTCGGTTTCCGAATCGGCGGCGTGTATGACGATCGCGACGGCTACCTGAAGAACCCTCTCACGGGTCAGCGGGTGGACGATCAAAACCACTGGGGGGTGAATGGAGGCCTTTTCTGGAAACCCGCTCCCGGCTGGGAAGTGAGTTTTACCGCCGCGTATGACGAATTCGACGGCGGCGCACCGCGCCTGGCCTCTCTGGACCGCACGGGAGGCTTCTACAGTGTGGAGTCGGATGTGCGCGGCAGGCAGAACCTCAAGACGGACAACGAAGCGCTGCGCATTTCCTATGAGAACGATCAGTGGAAGTTCCTCAGCGTGACCTCCCGCCGCAACTGGGACCTGAGCCCTTACGTTGCAGACCTCGATTTCACCGCCATTCCGGCGGGATCGGTGGAACTCTATCAGGGCCAGGAACTCTGGAGCCAGGAGTTTCGTTTCAGCAGCAATAATGCCTCCGCCCCCTGGCAGTGGCACGCGGGTGCTTACGGATCCACCGGCAAGATTCACGGAACGGGTTTTCGCTATATCAACTTCCCGAATCAGGTGAACACGGACACGCGCCATACGCTGGACGAAGATACGGCGGCGGTGTATGCGGGTGTGGATTATAAAGGATGGGAGCCATTCACCATTCACGTTGGGGCGCGGGCGGACTGGGTGAGCCGTTCCCTGCATCAGACGCATGTCATCACCGCGGGAGGCTTCCCGTTTCCCATGACGGTGCAGGACATGGATGACGACTGGTTCCACTTCACGCCCTCTGCGGGAATCGACTGCCAGATCAATCCGAATGTGATGATTTATGCCAAAACCAGCTATGCCTTCAAGCCCGGCGGCTTCAGCGCCTACTCGGACAATCCGGCCTACATCCCCTTCGATGAGCAGAAGTTCTGGGCCTCGGAGATCGGTCTTAAGACGAAGTGGATGGACGGAAAGCTTCTCGTGAATCTGGCTGCCTTCTACAACGACATCGACGAC
>DATAIE010000959.1:0-1981 GCA_036262875.1 Verrucomicrobiales bacterium | reverse complement strand
CGCCTCCGGCAATCGCCCCGGACATGACGGCGAACTTCAGCGAATCCCCCAGGCCCGGCACCTGGCTGGCAAGGTAGGTGATCAGCGCGTTGTCATTGAAACCGGTGAGGACGGTGGACCCCAGCATGAGCTGCCATTCGTTGAGACCGTTGTTCATCACGGGCTCCAGCCACCATGCCTGGCACCGCCCGTGGATGACCAGCCCCGCAAGGAAAAAGCCCACCAGGACCGGTGCCCGCAGGGCGACCGGATTCTGATGGTGTTCCGTCGACTGAACGAAGGCGAGGTAGAACAGAAATCCCCCGACAAAGAGCGGCGGAAAGTGGAGGGTAAAGACCGTCCACGCGAGAAAGATCAGATGCACCGCCGTGATCCAGCCCGGGACCGCGTCTTCACGGTCTCTCCAATGAATCCTCCGGTCGCCGTCAGCCGTCCTGTCTAAAGGGTCACCCAGCTTTTTAAACTCACCGCGGAAGAGCAGGAAATACAACGCATTGGAGGCAAGAATGGCGAGAATCGCATGCCACCCGAAGTGCGTGAACATAAACCACGAGGACCAGTTCCACTTCGCCGCCACCATGAGCACGGGCGGCGCCGCAAAATTCGTCAGGACGCCCCCCACCGAGATATTGACGAAAAGCAGGCCCAGCGTGGCATAGGCGAAGAGTTTCCGCGGCCTCAGCTCGTAAAACTTCCGCGCGAGGAGCATCGCACTGATGGTCATGGCCGCCGGCTCCGTGATCAGTGAACCGAGCAGCGGCGCGATGGTCAGAACGCTCAGCCACCAGGCCGCCGGCGAGCCCTTTCCCAGACGGCAGGCCGCCAGCGAAAGGCACTGCTCCGCAAAACGCACCACCGGCCGGGAGGCGCTGATCGCCATGATGACCACGACAAAGAAGGGCTCCGTAAAATTGCAGTCGATCCCCACAAACCGCTCCACGTTTTCCCAGCCGTGAAACCACCACGCACAGGCCAGCAACGGCACCGCCCACAGGGCAAAGACCACCTCCACCTCTCCCAGGAAGTGGAGCAGCTTCGCCTTGAAGGATACGATCTCACCGGCCTCCCGGTAGGGGCTTTTGTCCGGTGTGCGCCCCTCCGCTTTCAGTTTCCCGTGGTGGCGCTTCTCCATCCGGTGCGACCAGCTTTGAAACATCCCCGCTGCAAAAGTGTGGAGGATGGCACAGATGAAGATAATGGCCGCGGCGACATTGAAGGGATCCGCCTTCGCTCTCGCCTCCAGCTTTTCCTTCAGCGGCAGCGCGGGAGCGTCAGCTTTGCGGTCCGCATACTCGCCGGGTGGAAGGGGAAAGGCGGCATACTGGTCCGGCGTGGTCTTGTCAGGAGACCTCCAGCGCGGCTCGCCAACCGCCGCACCGGCACCGGCGGGCACGAGGAAAAGGGTGAAAAAAAACAGCAGGAGCAGTCGGTGCAGCAGGGACATGTCAGTGCCGCCCGGGGCGGTCCGCTATCATGGAGGGCAAAATTCCTTGCGCAATAGCGCCCGCCAGCCGCACGTTCATTCCATTCCTTATGCGCCCTTCGCTGCTCTTCATTCCCGCCGCCGGCTTCGCCGCTCTGTATGCCCTCCCAGGTAAAGCGGACCACCGTTACAATACCATGGAAGCCCGCCGCCATGCCGCGGAGCAGCCGGGCGTGATGGCAACCGGCAACGCCGGGACCAGCAAAGCCGCCGCGGAAATGACCGCCGCGGCCCGCAATTTCCTCGCCAGCCTGGATGACAGCCAGAAAGCCGTCGCCGTTTTCAAAATGGACGACCCCGAGCGTCAAAACTGGCACTTCGTTCCTCTGGACCGCAAAGGCATCACCCTCCAGGCCCTGCGCCCCGAGCAGGACCATCTGGCCTTCGCCCTGCTCAACTCCGCGCTCAGCAATGAAGGGTTCGCCAAAACGCTGACCATCATGAGTCAGGAGAAAATCCTGTTCGATCAGGAAAAGGGTTCCGCCATCCGGAATCCCG
>DATAIE010000958.1:0-2631 GCA_036262875.1 Verrucomicrobiales bacterium | reverse complement strand
CAGCCATGAGGGATCGATCGATGCACCTCACGTACCGCGCCCCCTTACGTCCTAATGGCGGTCTGGGCCGCTTGGTCCGCTGCGTGCAACGGCTCTTTTCCCCGAATCGCCTATGGAACCATTAATCCCTATCCACTCGTTTGATCAAAAGGTCCTGATTTCAGGCGGCACTGCAGGAATGGGACGCGCAACTGCACAGTTGCTCGCCTTAGCTGGGGGTAAGCTATACGTACACGGAAGGCGTGAACGGGAGATGCGGGAGACTGTCGAATTGATCACCTCAAAGGGCGGCGTCGCGGGCGGGAAAACAGCGGACGCAATCGATGGCTCGCAGGTAAAGGATGTCTTTCATGCCGCTGAGCAATTTCTTGGGGGACTGGACACATGGATCCACTGCGCGGCGATGGGTTGGAGTGACGACATCGATTCCGATGAAACAGATTTGGAGAAGGCCCTTTTAACGAACCTCGGCAGCGCGATATGCGGGTCGAAAGAGGCGGCTTCCCGGTTCAAAAGGATGGGCAAGGGAAACATCATTCTTATCGGCTCCATGAGCGCGGAAGTGCGGGAGGCGCGAAGTTCGGTTTACGTGGCCACTAAAGCGGGAATTCGAGGTCTGGCTGCCGCGTTGCGCAAGGAACTCAATCCAAGCGGCGTCGGGGTTTATCTTATCGAGCCGGGTGCGTGCGACACCGACCTCAGTACGGCCCCGGCAGAGGAAAGGGAACGGATGGTCAAAGAACAACTCATGCTTGTTCCCCAAGACGTGGCGGAGGCGGTTTATTTTCTTCTTACGCGGCGGGCCGGATGCGACGTTATCACCCTTCAGATTCGCCCGCGGATGCAACTTCTATGATTCACGATTATGTCCCACCCGGTTCGTTTTGCACTCGTCGGATGCGGAGGCTTTGGTCGCTTCTGCCTCTCGCAGTTTCTGCGTCTTGAGGGCCTTGAATGCGCAGGAGTCGCCGACCTCGATCACCCACTCGCGGTCCGCACTGCGGCGGACTTTGGGGTGAAAGCCTGGGACAGCGTGGACGATCTACTCGCCGATAAACGGGTTGACCTTGTCTACCTCGCGACGCCGCCGTTTACTCACGGTCTCACGGGTCTCGCGGCCCTGAATGCCGGCAAGCACTTGCTGGTGGAAAAACCGCTTGCAGTGACCATGGGGGCGGCATCCGAACTTGTGGCTGCCAGCCGAGCCAGGGGATTGGTCCTCTCGGTGAACTTGATGATGCGACACAGTCCCCTGTGCCAGAGTGTGAAGACGCTTATTGACAGCAACGCGCTTGGCGAGCCGCTGCACGCACACTTTGTGAATGACGCCCGGGACGAAATCCTGCCTCCGGAACACTGGTTCTGGGACCGGGACTTAAGCGGGGGGATTTTCATCGAGCACGGGGTCCACTTTTTCGACCTGTTTGAATGGTGGTTTGGTCCCGGGAAAGTCGTGGCGGCCCAACAACTTCCGCGGCCCGGCTCAGGAATTATCGACCAGGTTAACTGCACCGTTGTGTACCGGAACTCGATCTTCGGCAACTTTTACCACGGCTTTCATCAGGCAGACCGCCGGGACCAGCAGGAGTGGCTGGTGGTCTTCGAGAATGGAACCCTCCGCATGAAAGAGTGGGTTCCGACGACAGTGGAAATTGATTTTGTCGCCACTCAAAGCACCGCCGACGAGGTGGCAGGGATCATCCCGGGCGCCCGGTTGGAAAAAGCCGAGGAGTACACAGGGGCAGCCGCGCAATTTTTCAGCCGGCACACGGCGCGCACGGCGGACGGCCGGTTTCTGCTGACGACCGAGCCCGTCGCGAAATGGGACCTTTACGGTGCAATGGTTCGGTCGCTCATGGCGGAGCAGGTTGGTGCGATCCGCACGCCGGGTGCCGCACGTCTTGTTACGGAAGCCAACGGCCTGTCATCGCTCGCCTATGCGGTCGAAGCTCAAAGAATCGCCTCCTTCAGCGACGCTCTCCTTAGCCCGTGAAAGTAAGGCTGGCTGCCATCCACGATGGCCCTGCCAATGACCGATCCCAGGATCAGCGCGGTAAGCGCATCGAAGGCCGATTGTTTTCCGAGAGTGCGTATGCCCGCCACGCGAATGAAAACAAGGGAGAACACAAAGGCGAGCGCCGCGCGTGCCGCCATTTGCGCCGGAGAAAGCGTGGCGGAGTTGAGACCGAGGCCGTCGGAGATCCAGTTCATCCGGCGCTCTCCAGGTGCGATTTGATCAATTTCGCAGCCGCCTTCGCCCCGGCAATCTTCAGAGGCCGGAATTCTTTCCCGGACATGCCGTTGTAGTATTCGAAGAAGTGCACGATCTCATCGACAAAGTGCGGAGACAAGTCGTCGGGCGACTGAAGCCGGGCGCAATCGAGGGAAGGATCGGCCACTGCTAAAAGGCGGTCATTGCGGATCTTTTCGCGTTTCTTCTCTTGCTTCCACTGTTCGGCCTCCAGCACGCCGATAATCCGGCACTCAACCACCCCCCCACTGCCCCCGGTGAATCCATGATCACCAGAGCGTCCAAAGGATCACCGTCGGGACCTTTGGTGTGCGGAACAAAGCCGAAATCGAGGGGGAAAGAGGTTCCGGCTGGAAGTATTTTTTTCAGACGGAAGCACT
>DATAIE010000957.1:0-3164 GCA_036262875.1 Verrucomicrobiales bacterium | reverse complement strand
CGCGACGGTTCCGCCTTGGAGAGAGTCCGTGAGCTTGCGGGCGGGCCTCTTTACGAACAGGTGGACGTGCGCGAGTGGGTGCCTGCTCCCGGTTCCTTCGATGCTGTCATTGTCATGTCGCAGAGCTTTGGCTATTTCGATGCCGTGGCCAATCGCGCCGTCCTCGACCGCCTCATTGGTGCCCTGCGCCCTGGAGGCCGGCTGGTGCTCGATCTCTGGAATCCTGACTTCTTTATCGCGCACCAGGGGGAGCGCCAGTTTACCCTTCCCCAGGGTGCCGTGAAGGAAACGAAACAGGTCCGCGAAGGACGGCTGCTTGTCAGGCTCGACTATCCCGGCGGCACCTGCGATCTGTTTTCCTGGCAACTCTTCACCCCTGGTGAACTGACTGCGTTCACGGGCATGACACCGGTGGGGTTTTATGCCGGATTCACACCGGCCCCTCCCTCCGCCGGTGTGCCCGGCATGCAGTGCGTGCTGGAGAAGTCATCGATGTGAATCCGGGGCTTACACTCTGAACAGCGCGCCCATTTTTTTCCCAAGGATCATCGAGGTGCCGATCAGCGTGACGGTGAGGAAAAGCATCGCCCACACGCCGAGGGCGGAGGCGAGGTTCTCGCCATTGCCAAGGTTTCCGGTCAACTCATACATCGCCTTCGGGATGGGATAATGCTCGCGCTTCTGAGCCAGGATCATGCTGTCGCTCACTTCGAGCATGGAGAAGGAGAAGGCCAGCAGGGCACCGGCGATGAGGCTGGCGGCGATGAGCGGCAGGGTGATTTTCAGCAGGCTCTTCCACGGCGGGCATCCGAGGCTTTGGGCGGCCTCCTCCAGACTCACGCTGGTTTGCTGCAAGCCGGCGGTGACGCTGCGCACGACATAGGGCACCCGGCGGATGCAGTAGGCGATCACCAGCAGCAGCAAAGGGCTGCCGCTTGCAGGGACGAGCCAACTGAACGTCTGGCCCTCCCGTGTCATTGCCAGGTAGCCGAACGCGAGCACCAGCCCGGGCACGGCCAGCGGCAGCATCGTCAGCGCATCCAGCAGATGGCGGCCCGCCAGTTTGGAGCGCACCGTCACCCACGAGACGGCCACTCCCATCACGCACGCCAGCACAGTGGCCAGCCCTGCATAGTGGAGGCTGTTTTGAATGGAGGGCACCGTCAGGCTGTGGCCCAGCGCATCCCGGAAATGGTCCAGCGTGAGGCCGCGCGGCAGGATCGTGTCATTCCAGTCTCCGGCGATCGCAGCGAGGAACACCCCGGCGTGCGGCAGGACGGCCAGGAAAATCACCGACGCGAACGCCCCGGCTGCCAGCCACGCCTTTCCGCCCGTCAGGCTCGTGGTCCGCGATGCCATGCTGGCTCTGCCGCTGCCGGCATAATCAGCGCGTCCGAAGGCAACCTTGCTGATGACGAAAAACAGCAAACTGAACGTCACCATGATCATCACCAGAGCATAGGGCAGGGGACTGCCGCCGATTTCCCGCGAACCCCAAAAGATATGGACGCTGCTCACGCGATTGTAGTCAAACAGGAGAGGGACGCCCAGTTCGTTGAAGCCCCAGATGAAAACGATGGTGGCCCCGGCGAAAATGCCTGGCATCGCGAGAGGCAGCGTCACGCGCCGGAAGCGGCGCCACGGCGTACAGCCGAGATTCTCCGCCGCTTCGTCCAGCGCCGGATCGAGATTTGACAGCGCCGCCGTGATGTTGAGATACATGATCGGATAGAGGTGGAGGCTGTTCATGATGATGACACCCGCCAGCCGTCCGCTGCCCAGCCAGTCCATGGGCCTGCCGGGGTCCATCAGCCCCAGGTGCATCAGCAGGGAATTGAGCGCCCCGTGCTGTCCGAGGATGTGTTTGATGCCGATGGCCCCGACGAAGGGCGGCAGAATCAGCGGCACGAGCAGCAGGGAGGTAAGGATCATTTTCCCCCGGAACTCGAACCGTGTGGCCAGCACCGCGAGAGGAAGCGCCAGCAGCAGCGCGCCGATGGTCGATCCCACCCCCATTTTGAAGGAATTGATGATCCCCTCGGTATAGACCGGATTGCTGAAGACCTCCCGGACGTAATCCATGGTGAAGCCGCCGCCGGGTTTGACGAAGGCCTCCTTCACCGTCAGGCACACCGGCCACACGAGAAAACAGGCCATAAAGAGGGCCATCATCAGCAGCACGGCCAGGGGCGGGGTCATCAGGCGGCGGGTCATGCGGGCCAGCATAAGAAGGCCTGCCCCGTCTGCACATTTTTTCCCGCTGGTAATTTCATGGACCCGATGAATTTTCCGCCACGCCGCATCTGCGGACCACCGCCAATCCCGGGGGGCGGTTTTTGTTGGTCCCCACCCCTTACGCTCTATCCATCAATGAACCGATTGAACCCTTGTGCCCGGGTATTTGTACCCGCGGCGATTCTCGCCTCCACCGGGGGTGTCTGCTTTGCAGCGCCCGTGAATGACAACTTCGCCTCCGCCACGCCCCTTACCGCCGGGGTTACGGCCAGCGGGACGAATGTCGCTGCCTCGGTGCAAGCCGGTGAGCCCGCGACGCACCTGCAACTCACGGCCAACCTGGGCACCCCTACGGGCCTTTCGGTCTGGTATTCCTATACCTCCGCCACGGACGGCCTCGCGACCTTCAGCGTCGTGGGCACCGGAGTGGGCACCGCGGCGGCGGCTCTGCAGGCAGGAGCCTATACGGGAACAGCGGTCAATTCCCTCACCCGCATCGCCTCCGCCTCGGCCATCGCCGGCACCGCCACCGCGCCCGGCACTCCGTTTGCGAGCAATCTGTTCGAAGTGCATGCCGGCGTGCCGGTATATTTCCAGGTGACGGGCAACAGCGCCGCGGGCACGAGCACTTTTGATATTACCGTCACGCCTTATGGACGTCCGGGGACGATCATCCTGCCGCGCTATTCCAGTTGGGAATGGCTGCACCCGCTTGATGGCACTGATCCCACCACGAATGCGAACTGGGCTGCAAAATGGAAAATCTACGGCGACCCGACGATCCCCTTTGCGGTGGATGCCGTCACTCCTCAGCGCGCCCCGCTGGCCTTTGCCGCCCTGGACGGCGCTCCCGGCATTGCCAAAGACATCGGTACTCCCACGACTCTCGCCACCGGCAATAATGCCGGCTATGCCCGCGCACAGTTCAC
>DATAIE010000956.1:0-3397 GCA_036262875.1 Verrucomicrobiales bacterium | reverse complement strand
CTGTTATCGTCCTATCCCTTTCCTGGGTGATGCTTCTGAAAAAAATATTTCCCGCTTTACTCAGTTGCGGCCTCTGCGCCGCAGCGGCGGAGTGGGATGATATCAAAACTCAATACAAAACGTGCAGTCTCCTTGCGGGATTGGGGCAGGGGAACGGGCTGGGGGATCCCAACGAATGGAACAATGCGGAGGGCCTTCCCGCCACGGAAGCGGAGTTGTCCGAGCCCCACTCGGCGATGGCGGACATTTTCGGTCGCATCTACATCGCGGACAAGAATGCGAACGCCATTCGCCGTATCGATGCGGACGGGACGATTCACACGGCGGCGGGAATGAACCGCAGCGAATTGTCCGGCGGAGGCACCAATGCCGGATTCAACGGCGACGGGCCCGCGCGGGAGCGGCTGCTGGACGGCCCGCAGCACGCCTATGTGCTGCCGGACGGAACGTTTTACATTCTCGATACCGGCAACAAGCGCATCCGCCGGGTAGCCACGGACGGAATGATGACCACGATCCTGACCGATCCGGTGGAGTTCAATCGCGGCCTGTGGGTGCGGCGGGACGGGCAGTTGCTCTACTACTGCACGGACAATCAACTGAAACGCTGGACTCCGGATCTGGGCACTCAATCCGGCACGGTGGTCGCCTCGGGCTTGATCAGGGCGGGCAATATCGATGTGGATCGCACGGGAAACATTTTTGTGAGTGACCGCAACAAATCCGCGGTCTATCGCATCCCTCCCGACTATGGAGGGGGAACTGTCACGTCGTCGATGATCGTAGCCGGCACGGGGACAACTAAAGACAGCGGGCGGAGCGACAGCGGAAAACCGGCGACCCAAGTGGGCTTGTTTGAGGTGCGCGGCATCGCCTTCCATCCGCTCGGCGGGTATTTTCTCGTCACTCACGCCGGCAGCGATGTGTGGTATGTGGACGCCGCCGGCATCGCCTGGCTTTTCATCCAGGGCAGCCGCACCGAGGCGCACAATGCCTCGCCATTTGCCGTTCCCGCCACGGATCATGATGAACTCAGCGAGCCTCGATGTGTGAGCGTCGCGCCAAATGGAGACGTCATCGTGGCTTCCAACGACGCGGGGTTCATTCGCATCATCCGCAGCGAACTGCCGCCGCCCGCTCCTCCCCGATGGGATGACCTGACCTTTCTCCCTGGCACCGGCAATCGCCTGCGCTGGCAATCGAAGTTGGGAGAGTGGTACCTGCTTGAGCAATCTCCCTCGCTGTTTTCGGGGACGTGGTCGAAGCTCAGTCTCGCGCCAGGCACCGGAGCGATCTCGGAGTATATCGACCCGGAGGCTTCCAGCGTCCCGCGGCGATACTACCGGCTGCACTCCATCCGTGCGTGGCCGAATTGAGCGTGGTGGACCCAGGCTCCTGCCGGGGATTGATCTGCGAACGAAATCGCGAGCCACTCCCCGGCAGGAGCCCCGGTCCACCAAATACGATGCAGTGAGTGTGGCTCCTGAAACGGACATCAGCGGCTCATTCCCGCTCTTGGCACAGCCCCTGCTTTGGATGAGGTCTTTTTTAACATGGATCACCCCTCGCTTTCTCTCGGACTCGATGTGCCTGGAAGCCCGCCGCCGGACCGTTCGCGTTTGTTGGAGTTTCTCAGTCTGAAGCTGGCGGCCGGGGGATTCCCGCCGCCACCTCTGCCGGTGGCTTCCCCGGCGCTGGATTTGGGGCAATCGATCATTGCGGGACTGGGAGAAAAGCTCAGGCTGCTGGGACAGGTGCTGGCACCGGTGGACCGGGAGATCGATGGGTTTCTGCGCCGCTATTTTGGTGCGGAGGCGGAGGGCGTTTTCACAGCGGGTGAAGCCATGGTGCCTCCGGTGACGCTCAGTCTTCACCGTCATGGACTGGCGCGGGAGTTGTCACTGCCCATCGATGGCGATGAGTTTCATTCGGAGATTCTCTCCTCCTGGCGTGTGGTGCAGGGGGTCTGTCACAACCCGGCGAAAGACCGGCGCACGACGGAGGGTGTATTTCACATTGCGGAGGGCGGCCTCCCGGTGCCGGCGGATAAGAAAGCGGTGCCGATGGCCGCGGCCGTCCGGCTGTTGTGGCATGCATTGCGTCCGCCGCCGGAACTGCTGCTGCTGCCATTCACCGCGACACAGCCGGAAGAGGGAAGGGTGCGCACCTTCGTTTCGCTCATGCTGCGTCCGCTGGTGCGCCCGGAAGTGCCCGGCGTCCTGCCGGCCCGGCGCATGGAGACGCGCTTTTTTGCCCCGGGGAATTTGGTTAGCAATCTGGATTTTGTGGAGAGCATCTTCGGCAATGCGGGCGATCCTTTCCTGCCGTTGAACGATGCCCGGCTCGATCCCGACGGATGGTCCGGTCACACGGGAGCGGTCATTCTTGCACCGCATCTGATCCGGCTGAAGAAGAAAGACCTCGGCCTGCCTCCCGTGAGTGAAGCCACGCCGCGTCAGAAAAAAGACGGCATGTGCTGGGCCTTGGAGGATGAACTCTACAACGATGGCGGCGCGTTCAAACTGGCCATCCGTGATGCCTCCGGCGTCATGGTGACGCTCATCGCGGACAGTTACTACGGCTACTGCAAGAAGGAGGTGAAGACGCAGATCAGTTTTGCCTCGAACCTCTCCGATCTCAGCGAAGAGGAACATGCCGGTGGCGCGCTGGTGTTTCCGTCCGCAGATCTGGGCGAGTCTTTTGAACTCAGCCATTTCAATCCCGAGGTGGATCACACCTGGGCGGAGGTCAGTGTCCGCCACGCCGCCAGCATGGTCATTCATCCTGAGGGATATGGCGTCGACCGCATTTATCCTGACATCTACTATGTGCCGGAAAGCGTGCGGATGGAGCTGCGCGAACAGCGGCTCACCTGGACGCGTGCGGACGGCACGGCCTCCAGTTTGAAGCTGCTGCCGGGCCGCACCTTCATTCTGCCGAGCGGCTATAAGGTGGAAATGTCGCAGCCCGCCGGGAAATCCATGCGCTGGCGGCTCGTGGGCACGCAGGCGGAGGGCACTTTTTGCCACAAGCCCTGCACCGTATCCGGCGGTGGGAAGAGCGAGATTTCCAAGCCCCTCGCCGATGCCATGATTTCTGGACCGGTCTTGGTCGGCGACTTCGCCGGCGATCTCAAGTATGCGGCGGAGATCATCGGGCACGACTTCAGCCAGCGTTTCCGGAATCCCCGGCGTCCCATGCGGGGCAGCCGCAAGCTGCTCGATCCCGCGCGTTCCTTTGGCTCTGTGGTTAGGCTCCTGACGCCTTCGGAACTCTACACGGATGCCCACAATGCGTGGCTGGAATCCATGCCCCGCACGGCGCGCGATCTGGTGCTGGTGGTGAAGCGCCGCTATCGTCCCGAGTGGGGCGACGACTGGCAGAGCCGCTTCAGCGT
>DATAIE010000955.1:0-6904 GCA_036262875.1 Verrucomicrobiales bacterium | reverse complement strand
TCCACCTCCACCTTGAGGATCGTGCATGTCCGTGACACCCAGCGACGGGCACGCAGACAATGCCAAAAGTTATAGGTCTGCAGAAGAGAGCAGAATAAACCTGCAACCAGAAGAGACAACGCCGCCAAACGCCAGAACCATGTGACCGTTGCACTGACGAACGGCTTCAGCCGCCTCGCCTTTTTCTTTCGCATGTGGAGACGGTTGGATATTGAATGCTGCGATCAACCGGGAAACTAACCTGGAGCGGCCAGACAAGAGGCATGCTCCGGACTGTTGGCGAGGAAGGGGAACGTGTGATCCGCACTCTCTCCTCTACTCCGAAAGGCGCATTGTCTGCGGGCGCAAAGCGGGTTCATTCGCAGGGTATTCCTATGTATGATGATCCCCCGCTCTCCATTCGCTGTCCCTTCTGTGATGCGTCCTGGCAAGTGCCGCGGGAATGCGAGGGCGCAGAAACCGTTTGCGGGTCGTGCCGGAGGAGTTTCATCGCCCACGGAGAGGCGGGAGTGCCGCAGGCGGGGATTCCGCCCGTGCCACTGAAAACGTCGCGAAAAGAGGCCGGCTTCAAGCTCTTTGGCATCGGCCTGCTGGTGCTGGCCGGGGTCGCTCTCATGGGATATTTTGCCGTCTGGGAACCTCTGGAGAAGATGCGCCGTCATGAACAGGACGTCCGCTATTCCATCAAGGTCATCCTCTTCCTGCCGCTGTTTGCCGCCGTGGGTGCAGGTCTTCTCGGCATGGGACTGGTGATGCCGTGGCTCAAGGACCGCGCGTCCATCCGCAGTTCCTCCAGCACGAAAAAGTTCCTCGGCGTTCTCTTCTTCGCTGCGATGATGGCTCCGGGATGGTGCCTCTACTCGTGGTTCAAGGACGAGGCGGCAAAGGCAGGCTACTACGCCGGCTTCGGCTCTCCGCCGCCTATTCCCGTGCCAAAGATGGACATTCCAAAAATCGAAAGGCCCGATTTTGACGGGATGCAGCGCCGCGCGCACGATGCAGCCGACGCCGCGCGAAAGGTACGCGACGATGCCGACCGGATGCAGCACCGGTAACTTCCGCCAGAGAAGTGCGGCTCAACCCGGAAATGCGCAGCACCCGGACGGCCTGACACGCCTGGCAAGCACGTAGTTTTGAAAGGCGGCGGGGACCCGGACCGGCAGGTCTTCCGGGATACTGACACTGCTTTCACGGAAGGCGTCTCCCGCCACCGGACCTCCGGGGACCAGCCGGGCCCGCTCCAGCAATGCCGCCCGCGTGAGCGGCTCAGGAGCCTCATCCTCACAGCGGCCAAAAGCATTGAAGACGACATCGCGACCTACAATGCGGACCGGTTCCTGCGCCCAAAGAATCTGCCACGCATTCCGCATGAGACCCGGCCGGAAAATTCCGTCGAACCAGATCTGTTTCCGGCTTTCGCGGTGAACCTCCACTCTCAGTTGAAATGGTTTGGGCCACCATCCCCGCGAGTCCACACGGATCATGTTGATACTGGCTTCATTGCTGCCTTTCTCCATCCGCTGCTGGTCGTCCTCGAAGGCTTTTACCGCTCCCGCTGGGACCTCCCCGTTAAATACGGGACGGACGATGCTCTCACGGGTATGGACGGCGCTCCACATCAGCCGCACAGCGCGGCGCTTTGTACCCAGCGTCACGACAACGCGTGCCCCCGTCTCCCGCTCCCCTCCCCAGCCGGACACCTCCGGCGTTTTCACAAAATTTTTCACAGATACAGGCGTTAGATGTTAGGGAGCACGATCGCACGGACCGCAGAGATTGCCTGCGGGAGCATGATCCGCACCCAGAGGAGGCGGGGCGTGTGAGTGCCCCGCCTCCAATGCGTAAAACCGGTTAGGCGCGACGCTCGAATTTCCGCCGGACCATTCCAAGCGAGAGAAGTCCTAATCCCAGCATGCTGGCGGCGGAGCCGCCATCCGGAACCTGGGCCACCGCAGTGGTCGAAGCAGAGAACGAAAATACGGCCGGAGTTCCCGCGCTGGGATCCTGAGCAGTGAAGCGCCACAAGCCGGGCGTGGGATCGAATCCGTGACCGCTCATGATCCCGGGGCCGCTCGCATTCAGAAAACCACCGCTCTGAAAAATGAGAGAGGAGGATGTGAGATCGAAGGAAAAGCCCCCGACGGTCCAGAAGTCATCCACAAACCCGGAGGTAAAGCTCCACGGAGCCACGATCGAAACGGGATCCAGAAGCGAGACAAACGGGACAAAGGCTCCGTCGCGTGATTCGACCTGCGGCGTCATCCAGGACGTGACCTGCGTCGCTGAGCTCACACTGGTATTGTTGAGAACGGCACCTCCGGAAAAGGTGATGCTTCCATTGATAGGAACGGCCTGCGCTCCGTTGATGCCTGCCTGCAACAGCAGAAGGCCAATGAGTATTGTTAGGAATCGGGTTTTCATTTGCTTTGTTGTGGGGTTGGGGACGGGACGCGCCGACTCTGCAATGGGCATGCCTACGGAATGCACCCTCCGTGATAACGTGCTCATATCCACCCGCTTAACCGGCCCGCTACGCGCAGCCCTGGGGAATCCAGTACCGGAAAATGGACCGCATTGCGATGAAGCCGGATGCTGCTCCGCCGTTTACCGGGCACTGTGCAAATACCGCCGGGCAAAAAGCGTGCACGCGATGGTCATTCTTTGCCCGCGAAGAAATACCGCACCGCCAGCCGATATTGCTAACGGTTAGTTGCCTGTTTGGATTCCGGCACTCTTTCTGCACTGCGGCGCGCCCTTCCATGAGTCTTCGCCCATTATTCCGCTCCACTATTCTGTTTTTTCTCCTCTCGTCCGTTTTCAAACTTCCACCAGCCCGGGCGCAGGATCCCGGAACCCCGGACACTTTGAATACTCCTGCCGGCGGCCCCGGCGATGTGCTCGCCACCGCGGTGCAACCGGATGGAAAAATCATCATTGGAGGAGCCTTCACGTCCATCGCAGGAGTCAGCCGCCGGAATATTGCGCGGCTCAATGCCGACGGCACTCCGGACAGCGGTTTTGCACCATCTCCGGATGGTACAGTGGAGTGTATTACGATCCAGGCCGACGGAAAAGTGCTCATCGGGGGGAATTTCACCGCCATCCAGCCTGAAGGGTCGTCGGCGCCCGTGGCCCGCAGCCACATCGCCCGGCTCAATGCGAACGGAACGGTCGATGCCCTGTTCGACCCGCGGGCGGACGGCATCGTGCATACCATCGTCCCGCAGTCGAATGGAGATCTGCTGCTGGTGGGCGCTTTCACTTCCCTGCAGCCGAATGGCGCTCCGGCACCCTCCGTGCGCAATCATGCGGCGCGGATCCATCCGGATGGAACGCTTGAACCCACTTTCAATCCGAACGCTGACAACGACGTTACCTGCCTCGTTCCACAGGCGGACGGGCGGATTCTACTGGGAGGACAATTCGTCAGTCTGCAACCCAATGGCGCGGCACTGCCCATAGCCCGCCGCCGCGTCGCCCGGCTCAACGCCGACGGCAGTCTCGATCTCCTTTTCGATCCCTCGGCCAGCGGGACAGTTAATTGCATGGCGGTGCAGCCGGACGGTAAAATCGTCATCGCGGGTGCCTTCACGGCGCTCCAGCCAAACGGCAGTGCCGCAGCCATTACCCGCAACCGGATCGCCCGGCTCCATCCAGACGGCACCCCGGATGCCACCTTCGATCCCAATGCCAATAACGTGGTCGCAGGGCTAGCGCTGCAATCGGACGGCCGAATCCTTCTTGGAGGCAACTTCAATGCCCTCCGTCCCAACGGCGCGGCTGCGCAAACATCACGCGGCTACGTGGCCCGGCTCAATTCCGACGGCACCCTCGATGCGGCTTTCAATCCGGGCGCGGACGCCATCGTGTTCAGCGTGGGCCTGCAACCGGACGGACGCGTCCTGCTCGGAGGAGGATTCACCACGCTCCACCCGCCAGGAAGCCCGCTCATCTCGCGCAGTTTTTTTGCCCGCCTTTACAATGATCCCGCCACTCAGACACTTTCCGCGCCCGGCACGGGAGTTATTCTTTGGCAGCGGGGAGGCGCTTCCCCCGAAGTCTCCGGCGTCACGTTTGACTACAGCAGCAACGGCGGTTTGAACTGGACGCCGCTCGGACAGGCGGTGCGCTCCGGTTCCTCCCCGGACTGGAAACTGACGGGCCTCAATCTCCCTGCGGGCCCGCTTCAGCTTCGCGCCCGCGGCTTGATATCCAATGGGTGGTGGGCGGGAGGTTCGGGGGTTCAGGAAACCGTTTTCCAAGTCACCCCCGGCCAGCCGCGCGATGCATGGCGACGCAGCTATTTTGGAGAGAGTGCCACTAACAGCGGTGCTGCCGCCGACGATGCGGATCCTGAAGGGGACGGAACGGCGAACCTTGTCGAATATGCTCTGCACAGTCATCCCCTGCGGTCCGGCGACTCCTCCACGCCGGTTATCACGCCCGGACTGTCGGACCTGACCTTCGCCTTCGTCCGCAACCCCGCCGCCACAGATGTGAATTTCCGCGTGGAGGCAGCCACCACGCCCGCCCCTGGCGGATGGACAGTGCTCGCCGCACGCACCGCCGGCGCTTCCGCCTGGACTGCATCGCCAGGCGTCACGGTTCTTGAATCGGACACGGGACTTGTGACCGTCACAAAAAGCAGCCTGCCCGTCACCACCCCAAACCGGCTCCTGCTGCGCCTTTCGGTCACAACGCCGTGAGCCACACTGCAGGGAACACCTCCTGCATAAGGACCAGCCTGCCCAAAAAATGTGCGGACCTGCACAGGGCAATCTTCGATGAGGTCGAAACGAAAGCACACCCCTAAAACAATGAAACGTATCGTTTATCTTCTCGCCGCATACTCGCTGCACTCCGCCATCGCACCGCCCGCGCGTGCCGCGGAAGTCGAAATCTCCTTCGACTATTTCTACGATTCTCTTCAGCCCTCGGGAGAATGGATCTACTCAGATGACTACGGCTACTGCTGGAGTCCCGTCGCGGCAAAGGAGGAGGCATGGCGGCCTTACACCGATGGCTACTGGGCGTGGACCGACAACGGCTGGACATGGATATCCAACGAGGAATACGGCTCCATCACCTATCACTACGGGCGTTGGACACGGCTCAAAAACCGCTGGTGGTGGGTCCCTGGATTCGAATGGGCGCCCGCATGGGTTTCATGGCGTCAAACCGACCAGGAGGTGGGATGGGCCCCGCTGCCGCCGGAAGCTCAATGGGTGGCGGATACCGGTTTCCGCACCTGGACTGACAGCCACTACGATATCGGCCCCTCGTGGTACAATTTTGTACGCATCGAGCATTTCGCCGAACCGCAACTCGTTCGTCATTTAGTCGCCACGACTGACAACGTCCGCATCATGGAACGGTCGGAGAACGTGACGAATATTATTCACAAACAAAATGTAGTGAATAATATTTTTGTCGGCGGCCCGGAACTGACCCGCATCGAGCGGGCGGGAGGCCGGACTGTGAAGCACCTCACGCTCCGGCAGGATGAAAACTTCCGTGTCACGGAACGCCGCGAAGGGCGTGACCGTTTGCAGGGCTTCTCCCGGGTCGAGGGCAGCACGCTGGTAGTGGCGGCCCCGCAGGTCCGGCGGGATAAGAGCGTGCGCCCTCCCGAAGTCCGTATCCGGTATGACCGGCAGTCCGTTGACCGCGGCTGGGGCGGCCGCGATCGAAATGAAGTGGCGTCCCGGCTCCATGAGAAGTTCCGCGCGGAAGCTGAAAAGCAGGCCGACGGGAAACTGCCGCCAAAGATGGAGCGCCCGCCGCTCGCTCTCGCCCCTCCTTCCCTGCCGGCCGCACGTGACAGCGGCGCGGATCGTCCGGAGGATCCGAAGGACCGGCCCTCCACGCAAGCCACGGACCCGGCCGCCAGGCCGGGCGATCCAAACATGGCGCGCAACCCCAACGACAAGCGCCCGCCGGCGGGCCGGGATGCGAACGATCCCAACGGAGCAAGCCCTCCTCCGCGCACTCCCGGATCGGCGGATGGACGCAATCCTTCGGATCGCCCCCGTGACCCGGCCCGTCCGGGTGATACCCCGGAACCCGCTCCCGGGGTGCGACCTGGAGTGAAACCAGGCACGGTCGATCCCTCCCCGCCCGATGGCACCCGTCCTCCAAAGAATGATGCTAACCGGCCCGGCTCGCCGGACAAACCAGCGCCCGACACTACCAGGCCGCGCCCGGCGGATTCGCCCGACAAGCCATCGCCGGATACGACCAAACCACAGCCCCGTACGAAAGACTCTCCTCCGCAGCCCGGCCGGAACAGCGACGATAACCCGAATCGCGTGAAGCCGTCGAAACCCAGTCCCGACAATCCGGACAAGACAACGCCCCGGGAACCGGGCGAAAAAACCCCTCCCTCTCCGGAAAGCAAACCCCGCCGCGAAAAACCGGACGATTCCAACGACGTAAAGCCCTCCAAGCGGACAAAAGAGGAAAAGGAAGAGCGCTCAGGAAAGAAAGACGCGGAAAATCCCTCCCGTCCGCAGCCCCGCAACGACGGTGCGGACAAAGCACCCAAACGCCGGGAAGACGACGCGAAACCAAGGACAGACCGCGAAGAAAAACCCGCGCAGCCGAAGGAGCGGGAACCACAGGAAACCAAAAAGAATACGTCTCCGGCGAAGGAGCCGGGCGACAACCCCGGGCGTCAGCCGAAAGCGGAGGAAAAACCGGCACCGAAAAAGCCGGATGCCGATAAGTCTGAGAAAGCCCGGCCCGCCCCGGAAAAACCCAAAGAGAAGGAGAAAGATAACGAATCCACCGAAAAGAAAAAGGACACCTGAATCCGGCAGAATTCAATCCAACCCTGTCCGTGCTGCGCGGACAGGGTTTTTTTTATTGCAGATCAAGACCTATTGGAACTTCACTCTCAATCCCG
>DATAIE010000954.1:0-2163 GCA_036262875.1 Verrucomicrobiales bacterium | reverse complement strand
TTGAATCTGCAAATGTGCCCGCAACTGAACCGGAATGATCCCCTGAATTGCTCGAATTTTGTTCTGCCGCCTATTCAAGGGGCGGTTGCGGAGCGGCGGGAGCCATCCATCCTGTCGTATGCTCTTCAAATCCGAAACAGTGGACGGGGTCGCAACGGCTTTTACATTAATTGCGACCAGATTGCGGTGATCGGGGTGAAGGAGATGGATTTGGTGGAATTGATGATGAATTCCGGAGTGGTTCTGGAACTCAGTGGCAGCGATGAAGATAAGCCACCTTTGTGTGAGTGGGTGGAGGACTTAAAGGACGCTTCCAGGAGGCAGGGACCCTGGATCGGGATCATGGAGGGGACGACCTGCAGGAGGCTTTCCTAACAACATTCTCATTGACGGGGCGGATGGTCGTCGTTGCCGGCGTCACGTCCAGCAGGCAGTCCGCCGGATGGAGGCGGCTGCCAGGACCGGGCGTTTGCAAATGTTGCCGCGCGGAGGAAATGACCGGGATGATCTCGAAGTTGCCGAAATGGATTTGGGCCGGTGCGTGGGCGCTGGCGTTCGTGGCGGGATTTGTCAATGTCATCGGGCTGCTGGGGTTTCAGCATCAGGCGGTAACGCACCTGACGGGGACGGCTTCCCTGCTGGCGGAGGCCATGTCGGATCTCCAAAGCGATTCGATCCTTCATTTTGCGGCGGTCCTCGGGTCGTTCGTTTTCGGATGTGTGGTCAGCGGGTTCATTGTGGAGGACAGCACCCTCCGGCTCGGGCGGCGTTACGGGGTCGCATTGCTCATGGAATCGGTCCTGTTTGCCGCCGCGGTGCCGCTGCTGGACCGCAACAATATCTGGGGAATTTACCTCACCTCCTGCGCCTGCGGTCTTCAGAATGCGATGGTGTCGACTTACAGCGGGTCGGTGGTGCGGACGACGCATCTTTCCGGGATGTTTACAGACCTTGGGATTTTTCTGGGTCACTGGTTGAGAGGGATTCGCGTCGATGCACGGCGGGTCCGGCTGTGTGGCACGGTGATCTCGGCATTCATTTGCGGCGGGGTTGCCGGCACCTGGGGTTTTCACCTCCTGAAGTATCACGCGCTTTTTATTCCGGCGGCGCTGTCAACTCTGGCCGCCGCAGGTTATGCCGCCTATCGATTCTTGAAGCGGTCGCCTGTCGACCGGTCCGGTGCCTGATCTTATCTTGCGTTCACCGTGGAAACGCATGAGTTTTGCTTATGAAACCCGCCGACGTTTTTGCAATGATCGTGTTTTCCCTCCTTGCCGTGATTGGTGCCTGTGTGGGCCGCGGCAGAATGCTGGGCGCGCTGATTCTGGACACCCTGGGGCTGACGGATCTGCTCAAGGAGAAAGACCTGGGAGGCGATGCCCTCAAAACGGGCGGATGGGTTGTCGCGGGTGTATCTCTCCTCATTGTCTTGTTTGCCGCATTCAGGAACCGCCCGGCGCTTCCTCCCATTCCCCGGTGATAATCCAGGATCGCCATGCGGCCTTCGTCCCTTTTCAGATATCGCGTTTTCGCCGTATTCATCATCCTGGCCGGGATGATGCCTTTCTTTTTGAATCGTCCCAATGGCGCCGTACCGGAACTGCCCATCATGATGATGCTCGGCGGGTGGCTGCTTTGCATGCTCCAGGGTGGTCTTCCGCACGCGGAAAAAACGGGCTCCGGCAGGGTGGTATGGAGAGTATCGCCAGTAACCCGTTTGCGGTGCAGAACGTTTGGAGCAGCCGTGCTGCTCACAGGATTCGCGCCGGTATTCGTTCATCACTCCCATCCAACGCCGAATTTATTGATGCTCCTGTTAGGGACGCTCTGTTTATGTCAGGTGAGGGAAGTGAAAGACGCCTGATCTACCTGCCGGTTTCTGTGCAGGGTGGCCGTTGTCATTCCTGCCCCTGCTGCTTTGCCGCAGCCGGGAAACGATAGCGCACCGGGGCTTCGAGAATGAGGGTGGCGAGGCAGGTCCGATAGAGGTCCTTGTCAGCCCCGCCGGCCTCGCTGCCGGCGGAGGCGAGGTCGCCCGCCTTTTCGACTTTCCATGACCCGTCAGGCAATTGATTGGCGAGCAGGAGGGATTCGCTTTCCCGGTTCCACCGGGCTCGCGCCTCTTCGCTGGCCTGCTGGAAGCTCAGGCTGTTGAAATACCAG
>DATAIE010000953.1:0-7142 GCA_036262875.1 Verrucomicrobiales bacterium | reverse complement strand
CCACGAGTTCATGGAGGGGAAGAGACACACCGGAGGCATTGTCCGGGAAAATAAGGCTGATGGTTTCCGCCAGATCGCCGGCGGTTTCATAACATTCGTCCACCAGCCAGAGCGGCAGCCCCGCTTCGTCCGCCGCCCATTCTCTCAGGAGAGTGGAATTGACCGCTCTGGGGGGACGCCGGCCGCACAGAAAATGCAGCGCCCACACGGCGTCATCGGGAGGCGCTTCACGGAAATAGGACTCCAGCGCCGCGGTCTTCTCGTTCGTGCGGTTCGTTTGATCCAGTTCGGTGAAAAGACGCGTAAACCGCTTCATGAGGTGGCAGCGGGTTTCTCTTCAACATCTCCCGCCGTCTCGCCCGTGAACCGCGTTGCGAGAGGATCCGCCTGCCAGCCGTTTTCACGCAGCCAGCGCACCATGGGCTCCATGGAACCGTGAGTGACCAGCACCCGCGAGGCACCGGTGGCCCGGATGGCGGAAATGAGGCCATCCCAGTCGGCGTGATCCGACATGGCGAATCCACGGTCCAGCGCCTGCCGGCGGCGTGCGCCGCGGATACGCATCCAGCCGGATGCGAAGCCGGTGGAAATTTCACCAAAGCGGCGGAGCCACGGGGTGCCCTCCGCCGAGGAGGGGGTGACAACGAGACACCGCCGCAGTTCTTCCTTCGGAGTGCCGTCCTCCACCCGCTTCACCTCCGGGAGTTTCACCCCGGCATCGTGATAGTGAGGCAAGAGGCGCGCCACCGCGCCATGCACGAAAATGGGTCCCAGCGAAGCATCCACCCCGGCCAGCACCCGCTGCGCTTTTCCCAGCGAATAGGCATACACCACGCTGGCTCGACCGGCGCTCTGGTTGGTGCGCCACCAGTCGTTGATCTCATGGAAAATATCCGCCTGCGGCTGCCAGCGGTAGAGGGGCAGGCCGAAAGTCGACTCGGTGATAAACGTGTGGCACTTCACCGGCTCAAAGGCATCGCAGGTCGGCTCCGCTTCGACCTTGTAGTCGCCGCTCACCACCCACACCTCCCCGCGGTGTTCCACCCGCACCTGTGCCGAGCCGAGGATATGTCCCGCGGGATGAAGTGAAATCGCGACGCCGTTCCGGTTTACGCGTGTGCCAAACGGAATGCCTTCGATGCGCGCGTCCGCCCCCAGCCGCTCCTGCAGCACACCCTTTCCGCGGGCGGAAGTGAGGTAATTCCTCGACCCGCTGCGGGCGTGATCCGAATGCGCGTGAGTGGTCACCGCATAGTCCACGGCCTTCCACGGATCGATATGGAAATCCCCGGCTGCACAATAGAGTCCGCTGTCCGTCACCTGCAGTAAATCCATCGTGAAGAAACGAAGGAGATCAGGGTAGGGGACGCAAGGATGTTTCCCGGCCGGGCACAAAAAAAACCGGCGGAGTGTTGCACTCCGCCGGTTTGGGATGATTCAACGAAGGGCCTGTTACTGGAGGTAGTCGTTGATGACGTTCTCCAGCATTTCCTGGCGTCCGCTGCCGGGCATGGGGCTCTTCTTGAAGGAGAGCGCATGCTTTTCGAGTTCGGAGAAGCTGGTCTTGCCCTGGTCCATCTTTTTGCCGAGGCCGCTGTCGAAGGTGCTGTAGCGCTGGGAGACGAACTTATCCAGAGCGCCGTCCTTGATGATGTTTTGCGCGATCTTCAGGCCGCGGGCAAACGCATCCATGCCGCCGATGTGGGCGTGGAAGAGGTCGATGGGTTCGAAGCTCTCGCGGCGCACTTTGGCGTCGAAGTTCAAACCGCCGGTCTTGAAGCCGCCCATCTTCAGCAGCACCAGCATGATCTGCGTGGTCATGTAGATGCTGGTCGGGAACTGATCCGTGTCCCAGCCGATGAGTTCATCGCCGGTGTTGGCATCGATGGAGCCGAGCGCTTTCGCGGCGGCGGCCACGGTCAATTCATGCTGCACGGAATGGCCGGCGAGCGTGGCGTGATTGGTCTCGATGTTCAGTTTGAAATGATCGAGGAGATCATACTCGCGGAGGAAGTTGAGACAGGCGGCGGCGTCGCTGTCGTACTGGTGCGTGGAGGGTTCCCGCGGCTTGGGCTCGATGTAGAACTGGCCCTTGAATCCGATGCTCTTCTTATAGTCCACGGCCATGTGGAGGAAGGCGGCGAGGTGATCCATCTCGCGTTTCAGGTTCGTGTTCAGCAGGCTGGAATAGCCCTCGCGGCCGCCCCAGAAGGTGTAGCCCTGACCGCCGAGCCGCTTGGTGACATCCATGGCCTTTTTCACCTGCGCGGCGGCATAGGCGTAGACGTCGGCATTCGGAGAAGTGGCCGCACCCTGACAATACCGGGGATGGGCGAAGAGGCACGCGGTGCCCCACAGGAGCTTTTTGCCGGTTTGTTTCTGAAGCTTCGCAAAGTGGTCTGCGACTTCATCCAGGGCGTCATTGCTCGCCTGGAGGCTCTCCAGTTCCGGAGAGACATCGCGGTCGTGGAAGCAGTAGTATTCCACGTCCAGCTTCGTCAGGAACTCGAAGCAGGCGTCGCCGACGCGCTTGGCGTTTTCCACCGTCTTGCTGCCGTCATCCCACGGACGGATGGCGGTCCCGGCACCGAACGGATCGGCCAGCGGGTTCTTCATCGCGTGCCAGTAGGCGACTCCGAAACGAAGGTGATCCTTCATTTTTTTACCGGCGACAACTTCGTCGGGATTGTAGTGCCGGAAGGCGAGACGGTTTTTCGTCTTCGGGCCTTCATACTGAATTTTATCGATTTTCGGAAAGAATTCCTGACTCATAGAGCGGAGCAGTAGTTCAAAACCGGCGACGCGGGCAAGCACCGATTTCATTCCGGCGATTTTTCCCGTTCCGGTGGTTTTGCAGACATTCCCGGCTCAGTCGGGACCCAGGCTTGCTGTGGGCCTTCCCCTCGGTCCTGCCCCTCATGCGTAAGACCTGGCGGCTTGGTGCGCGGGCTGCCCTTTTATTAACGCCTGCCGCACACCGTTGACCCCCTTTTGCCGGGGGTCACTCCACATTTATGGATGAAATCGCCGGAAAAAGTGACCAACCTGGCCCGGTGAAGGACGGAATCCGTAAGGGAAACCCCTATTCATGAGGCTTTTTAATGGAGAAAATTGACATGGCGGCCAAAAGTGGTCAGCATTCAGGCACTATTAAAGAAAGGTTTTTCATCATGCGCGCCCTCCCTTTCGCAATCCTTGCCGGCTCGGTGGCTCCCCTTTTCGCCCAGTCGCCAAAGCTTTATTACGACTTCAACGCCGGCACCGCCCTGAACACGGGAACGCTCGGAGGCACCGGCACGGTGCAGAGCGGCGTTTTTTCGGGTGTCTCGCCCGCTCCCGGCAGTCAGGGGACCTACTACAGTAATTCGGTGGACGGGAATGCCAGCGGGGGCATTGGCATCAACACCGGGATTACCGCAGCGAACGCGTGCTTCACGGGAGCTTATACCGCCATGGCGTGGGTGCGCCTCAGCACGACGGTGGGAGACAACATGGTTTTCGGTCAAAACGCGGACGTGGGCGGAGTCCTGCACGATGGCGTTCGCGATGGCGCATGGCACCAGGGGCACTGGGGGAATGACACCACCACCGGGGCCGTCCCCACGGGTGTCTGGACGCACGTCACCTACCGCTATGACGGCGCGAACCAGCAGATTTTCGTCAACGGCAACTCGATCATCGGCCCTCAGGCGAAAGGGGCACTGGCGAATGCGACCACCAACATTTTCCTCGGCGCCTCCGAGAATAACGGCGGCTTCCTTGGGGATATTGACAGTGTGGCGGTGTTTGCCTCCGCCCTCACGCCAATTCAGATTTTTGCCGTCGGGACCGGCCTCGTGGCTCCCACCAATTCGGCGGGTCTCGCCGCCGCAGTGCAGGCCAACCCGGCCAATGTCGGAATCCTGGCTCCCTACACGGTGAAGACCGTCCTCGCTGCGTCCCAGACGATGACCAATCTCGCAGCAGCCGACGCCGCCCTGGCCGGCGGAGGAGTAGTGACCACCTCCGGAATTGCTGAGATCAATTTTAAACAGAGCGGCGGTGGCGGCGGAGACGGCAACTTCCTCCCCAATGCGGAATTCCCCGGTATTTCCGCCGCGGGGGACATTGACGATTTTGCCATGCAGGCCACCACCACCATCCGGGCTGCCATCGACGGATACTACCAGTTTGGGATCAATGGTGATGACGGCGGACGCTTGAGAATCGACGGGAATATCGTCATCAACGATGACACACTGCACGGCCCGCAGGATGCCACCGGCTTCGTCTTTCTCTCCGCCGGGAACCACTCGCTGCAACATACGTTCTTTGAGCGCGGAGGCGGTGCTGAGTCTGAACTGTTCATGCTGGATGCCGCGGGGAACCGCACCCTGTTGAACAACGTTGTCGTGCCGGAGCCCTCTCTTGCGGGTCTGCTGGGAATCACCCTGGTTCTCGGATTCCGCCGGCGGCGCGTCTAGAATCGCGGACTCTTCATTCATTTAGTGTTCCATTTTTCGGGGCGGCAGAGGAAACTCTGTCGCCCTCTTTAGCGTCATGATATTCCTCTCCTCTTCGAGATCTCTTCGGCTGGCTGCTGCGCTCCTGATTCCGGCGGCCAGCCTTCCGGCCTTCAGCGCACCGCTGACTCTTTCGCCCCTGCCCGGGTCCTCCCCGCCGGCGGACTGTGTGTTCCGGAAACTCGATCCCTCGCAGACCGGTCTGAAACATAAGGCGATGATCGAGGCGGAAAATCCGCTGCGGCGTCTTTATGCCTCCGCCATGTCGCTGGGCGGAATCGCCGGCGGAGACGTGAATGGCGACGGCAGGGCGGATCTGCTCTTTTGCGGTGCCGCACAGAGTTCGCGCCTCTATATCCAGACAGGACCGCTGCAGTTCAAAGACGTGACTGCCGAAGCAGGCCTCGACACCAAAGGCAAATGGGACGTGGGCACCGCGATCGTCGATGTAAACGGAGACGGTATGCCGGACATTTTCGTGACGCGCTATGATCAGCCCTGTGCGCTCTACATCAATCAGGGCACGGGCCCTAACGGCGTTCCAAAATTCAAGGACGAGGCCACCGCCCGCGGGGTCGCGGTAGTGGATGCCTCCCACACGCCCGTCTTTTTTGACTACGACCGCGACGGGTCTCTCGACCTCTATCTCATGACCAACCGCTACTACCGCGAGACGGAGGCCACGGCTTCCGAGATGGTGGACTCCACTCCGGACGGGAAGGTGAGCATTCGTCCCGAAATGGCGAAATACTACAGCATCTACCGCACGGAACCCGATCCCGCAGGAGGGCGCACGCTTTTCGAGGCGGGTCCCGCGGGGCGGCCGGATTATCTTTTCCACAACGATGGCAGCGGGAAGTTCACCGATGTGACGGAGAAAGCAGGAATCTCCGGCGCTTCCCGCGGCCTCTCCACCACCGTCTGGGACTATGACAACGATGGCTGGCCGGACCTCTATGTGGCCAACGACTTTGAAGACTACGACTGTCTCTACCATAACAATCACGACGGCACGTTCACGGATGCCATCCGCACCACCGTCCCGCTGACCTCATGGTTCTCCATGGGGGCCGACTGCGCGGATTTTGACGGGGACGGCCTCCTCGATCTTTTCGTCGCCGACATGTCAGGGACCACGCACTTCAAACAGAAGATCAGCATGGGTTCCATGAGTGCCAAGGCTTCCTTCCTCGGTTCTTCAAACCCGCGCCAGGCCATGCGCAACACGCTGTTTCTCAACACGCGTTCCGGCCGGTTCCGCGAGGCTGCCTTCCTCAGCCATCTCGACAGTTCGGACTGGACGTGGGCGGTCCAGGCGCAGGATTTTGACAGCGACGGACGGCCGGACATTTACGTCACCAACGGGATGACGCGGAATTTCAACGAGCCCGATGACCCGCGCGCCGTCAATCCGAAGCCGGGACAGACCCTCTGGGACCGCCACAAGGATCTGCCAAAACTGGAGGAGCAGAATCTCGCCTGGCGCAATGACGGCGATCTCCATTTTACAGATGTTAGTAAAACATGGGGACTGGCGGAGGTGAGCGTCAGCATGGCCGCCGCGAGTCTCGATCTGGATGGAGACGGACGCCTCGACATCGTCACGGTGGACGCAGACCGTGCTCCCGGGGTCTATCAGAACAGCGGCGGCGGGAATCGTCTGACCGTGGCCCTTCATCAGCCCGGAGCGAATGCCTCCGCGATCGGTGCGCGGGTGACCCTGACGGCGGGTGCCCTGACGCTGGTGCGTGAGATACAGTTGATGCACGGTTATCTGGGCTGCCAGCCTGCGGAGCTGCACTTCGGCCTCGGCACAGCCGCTCAGGCGGACAGTCTCCGGGTGCGCTGGCCGGATGGCACGGAGGAGACGTTCGGACCGGTTCCGGCGAATCAGCGGTGCGTCGTGGAGCGCTCGGAGAAAGCGCAGGCCCCTCCGCTGCCGCCGGCAGTCACCGCTCTCTTCAAGCCTTCCGCCGGGTTTCCTCCCATGCGCATGGAGGAAATTCCGTTCGATGATTTCTGGGTGCAGCCGCTTTTGCCTAACAAGAACTCCCAGCTCGGTCCGGGCCTGGCGTTTACCGGCGTGGATGCGGACGGATACGACCGGTTCTATCTCTGCGGTCCGCATCAGCACAAGGATCAGTGGTGGAGCGGCCTCAAGACGGCATGGAAATACAAGCCGGGTGCAGACAACCCGATCCCCGAAAAACTGGGAGCCGTTTCCTTCGATGCCAATGCCGATGGCGTGCCGGACCTGTATGTGGCCTGCGGTTCCTCCGAATTCCCGCCTGGCGATCCTGGACTGGCGCACTCACTTTATTTGGGAGATGCCGCCGGCGCTTTTGTGAAAGCACCTGCCGCGCTGTGTCCTGAGTATCGCGATGCCGCGGGCGCTCTCGCCGCGGGGGATTTTGACGGGGATGGCCGCGTGGACCTCTTTGTCGGCGGGCGTCTTGTGCCGGGAGCCTGGCCCCGGACTCCGGTCAGCCACCTGCTGCACAACACGCCGCAGGGCCTTGTCGATATCGCTCCGGAAATTCCAGGCCTGCAAAAGCCCGGCATGGTCACCTCTGCACTCTGGGCGGATCTTGATGGCGATGGACTTCCTGAACTCATTCTCGCTCTCGAATGGGGACCGGT
>DATAIE010000952.1:0-6504 GCA_036262875.1 Verrucomicrobiales bacterium | reverse complement strand
ACGCGGCAGTGACAGCAGCAGCCACAACGTCCGCAATTCCATGTTCATGGCCACCTGCGAAGCGATGAGCACCATGTAGGCGCACACCCCGTAGATGGCGGATGCCAGCGCGCCGTCACTGCGCAGGATACTCTCGGCGAGGCGCCCGCTGCTTTGGAAATACATCATCAGGATCATGATGACGGGCGCGAGAATCACCTGCACCATCACCGTGCGCTGCCGCACCAGCATCAGCAGTTCCTTCCCCACCAGACCGGAGAATCTTCGGCGGGAGGTCCCGTTGGCCTCACGAGATCCCCGCACGGTTTCCAGACCCGGCTCCAGACCATATTTCGTGAGGTGCGAACAGAGCAGCACACTGCCGGCGCAAAGAGCTGCGGTGACCGCTGCGGCGGATCCCCATGATGCGAAGGACAGGGTGATCGAATCCCCCCAGCCGGCGCTAAAGGGATTGTGATAAAACCAGGCCGGCAGCCACGCGGTCGCATCGTGGAGGAAGTGGATCAGAGAGGGCGTACTGCCTCCATAGAGGACGATCACCATCAGCAGTGCACCGGCGGCTCCGCAAATGCCCCCGATCGTTCCCCGCCGCCGGCGGCGGCACTTCTGCAGGAGCACAACCTCCACCGCCATCCGCAGTGAAGAGACAGAAAGCGTGATGAGCACCCCGAAAGCCAGCCCCCACCCCACGCTGGGCCAAAAAGAGAGACCGGAATAAAAAGCCCACATCCCCGGCATCATCGAAAGCAGCGGCAGCGAAAAGCCGTCAAAGAGGCTCTCGCCCATCCGGGAGGCGAAAAGCACCGGCCGCGGCACTGGAAACTCGAACAGCCACGCCAGCGACGGTTCCGGTTTGGTGATCTGACGCGACAAAATACCGATATTGAAACAAAGAGTTCCCACGCCCGCGATTAACAGAATGAGGCCGATCGCCTTCTCCGTCGAGGAGTGGAGCGAATCCACCATCCCTGTCAGCACGCGACTCCCAATCACCCGCGTGTATCCAGGCGTATTCACCGGCGGCGTCTCCCCGTCCCGGGCTTTTGGGATATCGGCGGCGTCCTCAGAATAAACAGCAGCAGGGGTGGCATTTGGCCACTCCGCCGACCGCACGCCCCGCACGGTCTGGAGAAACGAGCCGTTCATGATCATGCCAATGGTGAAAAGCATGTAGGCCGCGAACAGGACTACGAGGAGATTGCCCGCGCGAAAGCGCTGCTGCCGGTGGACCGTCGCGGTCCGGACCGGTTCCGGGAGGTTCTGCTTTTTCCGCTTCGCCTCCGCCTTCTTTTGCCAGGCGTAGAGGAAACGGTTGCAGAAACGGCGCGCCGCGGTGCGCCCAAACAGTCCGAAAAGCCGCAGGGGGGAAGGACGGTGCATGGCTCAGGCGGCGGCGTTGCCCGTGAGTTCGAAGAACAACTGCTCCAGACTGTGATCCGCGCCAAAACTCCTCCGCAGGTCCTCCAGCGTGCCCTCCGCGGCGATCGATCCTTTTCGCACGATGGCTACGCGGTCACAAAGTCTCTCCGCCTGATCGAGCAGGTGCGTGGAAAAGAAAACCGTGCGTCCCGCTGCCACTGTCTCCTTCATCAGCGCGTGCAGCACCACGGTGGAGTGGGGGTCCAGACCGTTGGTCGGCTCATCCAGAATGAGGAGCGGAGGCTCATGGATCATCGCGCAAATGAGGCCGAGCTTCTTTTTCATACCCCGCGAGTAGTTCTCGGCGAACTCCTCGAGAGCGCCGGTAAGTTGGAGACGCTCAGCGAGGACGGCGCTGCGCTCGTCGATCACGGAAACCGGCAGACCCCGCATCTCGCCGCAGAAGCGGATGAGTTCGCGTCCGCGCATGAAATCGTAAAAGACCGGTTCGTCCGGCAGATATCCCACCTGCGTTTTTACGGATACACTGTCCCTGAACGCATCCATGCCGCACACGGTCACGCTGCCCTCCGTGGGCTTCAGCAGTCCCATGAGCAGTTTGATCGTGGTGGTCTTCCCCGCACCGTTTGGCCCGAGGAGCGCGAACAAACACGCCGGCGGAATTTCGAGAGAGAGGCCGTCCACCGCCGTAAAGCCGCCAAAGCGCTTCACCAGAGACCGGATGGAGACGAGGGGAGTGGAAACGTCCATGAAAGCGCAGGGGTGGAGACGATTCAGCGGCATGGTGCGCGGAGAGGGATTCGAACCCCCGACCATCTGTGTGTAAGACAGACGCTCTACCGCTGAGCTATCCGCGCGTTTGGCTGGAGCGGCGGGATCATTCCATGCCCGTCTGCGTGCGCAAGGGATTTGCCAGCCGGAATGAAATCAGACGCAAACCTGTTCCGGGAACGGGCAGCCGTCGCAGCCGTTCACTCCGGAAAGGCAAAAGTCCCCGTAAATTTGCAGGAGCGCCTGGTGCTGCCAGAGGCGCCTGGAGAACTTCGCCGCTGCGGCCTCTGAGCCAAAGAGGCGGATGCCGGCAATGCTGGTCTTTGTGCTTTCGACCGGTGCGGGGAGCAGGAGATACGACTGCCAAAGGTCCTCACGCTGCGGAACGAGAAGCGGATACACCAGATTGGCGAGGATGTCGCGGATTCGCTGAGCACCCAGCAGGGCCAGCGGAGAGGGGGAGGGTTTGGCGGACAGGGTATAGTGCGTGCTCCAGTAGGGATGCGTGAGGCCTTCCAGCAGGGCGGTGAAGGTTTTCGCATGAAAGGCAGCGGGATCAATGAGACGGCGGATTTCCTTCCAGCGGAATGCCATTTGCCCCAGTGCAGCGATCCGGCGCTGCGGGTGATTGACGGGCCGCGTGCCGGTCAACGTCCAGCGGATGGGCTGCGAGGGACGCCCGGGGGGAAAAACGGCGCGGTATTTCCACCAGCTTTCCCACAGGCCGCGCAGCCAGGCGCGGGTGGGAGCATCCCCGTGCTCGGCCTCTTTGCCATCGAGAAACCCGGCAACACCAAAAAGCAGGGCTTCCGCATCCCCGGGGCGTTTTTGGAGAAACCGCAGCGGCAGGCGCTGGGCGAGAACGCTCATCGGCAGCTTGTTGCGGCTGTAGCCCAGGGCTTCCGCGATGCCCTGAAACAGGGCCTGATCGAGCCCGTGGATGCCGGCGATGCGCTGCCACCGCTGGCCCTTGAGTTCCAGCCGGTAGCGGGCGGCGTCCTCCATGATTTCGAGCACTCTCGGCACCGGCAGGGAGGTCAGACTTTGCACGCAGCGCCCCGGATGTGCGGGCGCGCTGGTTTCAGCGGTTCCCGGGCTGCACCGGGCAATATCCAGGTGGACTTGCGGCACCTCACGGTTTTGCGCGGTGCGGGTAAAAAACGCGGCCTCCCCGCGGGGATTCAGAAAAAGGTGGAGGATGGTGTCGTCATAGGCGGGATTGGCGGCATGGCCGTGTGCCTCCCAGTCGCGCAGGGCGGGATCCAGTTCGATGCTGCCCCGGCGGCTGACACCGGCAATCTCCACCACGCAGTCACGAAAGTCGGGTCCGGCCCCGTGATTCCACCAGCCAAAATCGACGATATGCACCGGCTCGCCGGCAACGGTCAGGAAATCCCGGCCAAAGTCCCCCGAAAACCAGCGGCTTTGCCACGCGAGTTCATCCGGCTCCGGCGGACCGGCGGGAAAAAGCTCCGCAGCGGCAATGCGCGGGTGCGCAGCGTCATCGAGGAAGCTCCGGTAGCGGAGGGCGGAGGGAGACAGCGCGTCAGCGGGCGGCATATCCCCAAACCCTTATTTGGAATCCCCGATCTGCTGAATCAGCGCCCGCGCCGCGACCGCCTCGGGGGCAGAGGCACTTTTTTCAGCCACTTCTTTGAGTGTCTTGACCGCCTTTTTGGTATCGCCATCCCGCCGCATCGCATCCGCCTTTAGAAACTGGAGCCGAATCTGCCCCTCTTTGGTCGTGGTGGCTTTTTCCGCCAGGTCGAACCACTTTTCAGCCGCCGGCCATTTTTTGACGTCCCCCGCCTGAGCGTGAAGCGCGAGAAATTCATAAATGGCGGGACTCTTGAAACCCTCCGCCGCGGCCTGAAGCCTGGCATTGAGTTCGCCCGTCTCCTCCGGCTTGCCCCACCGCTGCATCGCGAGGCGGATCGCCTTGTATTCCGGTGCCACCTTTTTGTCGCCCTGACCCGGCGATGCCGCAAAGGGGCGGTAAAGCGGATCGCCGATCACGACATTCATCCACGACAGCGCGGGGGTGCTCAGCCATCCCGCCTCCGCCAGATTGAACCCCGCAACCAACCGGTCGGTGAACAGATCCAGGTGGGCGCACATCCCGAGGTAAGGTTCAAAGACATTTCCGAGGGTGGCGCAGGCTCCGTGAGCCAGCAGCGGACCGCACCAGTTCAGCGTGTCGCTCTTGATTGTGGCCGCACTGAAGGACTGGATGTGGCAGGCCACCGCCCCTCGCCGCAGTCGAAACGCGGGATTCAGAAATGGTCCATCCGCGTTCCCCGTGTACCATCCCAGGTAGATGGCACAGTCCGACATGGGATAATTCGACGGCAGCGTGGGAGCCCACGCGTCCACGATGACGGGAATTCCTTTCAGTTCGAGAATCCGCCCCGAATTGATGAGCCAGTCCTCTCCCATCTTGTATCCCTCCTGGGTTTTTTGCGCGAGATCGATGTAGGCCTTCCCGTAGAGGCCCTCCTTTTCCACGGCGATGGCGTCATCGATGAGCCGTTTCGCGATAGTTTTGTTAGGTCCGTCGATGCGCCCCACGAGGAACATCGGAGTGAGCCCGGTTTGAGCGAAGGGCAGCTTGTTCCCGTAGTACGGGTTGGTGATCATGCCGTTGATGGCCTTATCCAGCACCCCCAAAGCCGCGAGTTCGGAGTCCACACTGGCCGCGTTTTCATCCGTCGGCACCGGTGGCAGTTCCTTCCCGGTCTTCGGATCTTTGGGCCTGGGCAGCACGAGGGTTCCAATGCGCAGGGGAACTCCCTGAATGATGGTGATGACGCGCATCCTCGTTTTCGATGCGATCAGTCCATCCTTCGGCGACCGGGAGGTTTCCCACCATTTTCTTTGGTCAAAAACGGCGCGCAGCGGCAGCTCGATGTCTTTCTGAAAAGCCTCCCGTGTGATCGTCTCTGTGTTCTGACACTTCAATCCCACCAGGTTTTGCGGCGGAATACCGCGCTGTTTAATATAGTAGTTGGCCAGTTCAGTGGACGAAGCGTCGGAGGAATTGAAAACCACCACCGTCGCGGGCCGGTAATCGAACGCCGGTGTGTCCTGGGCATGCAGACCCGCCGGAATCAGCGCGAGAAGAAAGAGAAAGAAGGGTCGGTTCACTGTCAGGAACTGTAACAAGAGTCGACTCCCGCGCCAGCGCCGGTTACGCGGAGGAACAGTTTCCACGGGATCAGCCCGCGGCCTGTGAGCGAAAGTCAGCCAACCCGGATAGTCAGCCTCCCGACTCAAATTTTTGCTGCCCTCCGCAGAAAGATTTGCCGATCCCGCAGTTTCCCCGATAATTTCATCCGTTCGCACCGCTCTGCGGTTTCCTGACAATTCCATCCCCGCGGTAAGCCCATGCGCAGTCCTGCACTTCTTTTTGCTCTCTTCTCTCTGGCCGGAAATGAACTCATGGCGGTACCGGCCACCGTCGAATTGAATCAGGGTGGTTCGGTGCGCGGCGAATTGCTTTCGGAGTCCGCCGAGAAGGTGGTCGTGGACCTTGGATTCACAGTGTTGAGCGTCCCCCGCGACGCCATCGCCCGGGTGGTGAAAGAGGATGCCAAACCGGTGGCGACCGCCATTTATAACGAAGATCTCTTCCGCACCGATACGTCATCGCGCCCGCAAGCCGTGAAGGATCTGGTGAAAACCCTGGGAGACCGGGTGGTGCTCATCAAAACGCCGTCCGGACTCGGCTCCGGATTCCTCATTCATCCTGACGGTTATTTGATGACGAACGACCACGTTATCGCCGGGGAAAACGAAGTGACCGTCACCGTTTTTGGCAGCGGCACCGACCGGCAGACTTATAACAATGTGCGCATCCTCGCGACGAGCGCGGAGCAGGACCTCGCGCTCCTCAAAATCGACACGCCGGACAAACGGCAGTTTCCCACCGTGCCCCTCGGCGACACCGACGAAGTGAAGCAGGGCCAGACGGTCTTCGCCATTGGCGCGCCGCTGGGACTCGAGCGCAGCGTGAGCGAGGGCATCGTTTCTCTGCGGAACCGTCAGGACGGAGGACACATCTACATCCAGACGACCACGCAGATCAATCCGGGCAATTCCGGCGGTCCGCTTTTCAACCTGCGGGGGGAAGTCATCGGCGTGAACAATATGAAGATCGTGCAAACCGGGGCCGAAGGTCTCGGATTCGCCATCCCCGCCGCCGAGGTGAAGAGCTTCCTCAAAAACCGCGATACCTACGCCTTCGATCCCGCCAATCCGAATTCCGGATTCCGTTATAACAAACCACCGAAGCCGGAAACCAAACCCGAGGGAAAGCCCTGACCGTTTCGTGCGGATACTTTTTTCGATGAAACT
>DATAIE010000951.1:0-9711 GCA_036262875.1 Verrucomicrobiales bacterium | reverse complement strand
CAAAACGCTGCCGCCAAACGCCGCAGTGGACAAAGACGGGAATCCCACCACGGACCCTAATGCCGTGTCCGCGCTGGTGCCTTTCGGCGCGCACAAAGGATACGGCCTCGCTTTGATCAATGAGATCGTGGCCGCGCTGATCGGCGGTTCACTGCCGACCCTCCGGAACCGTGCCGCCCCGGCGGACGAGAAGCGGACATGCTGTTTCTACTTCCAGGTGATCCATCCGGATGCGATCAGCAGCGGACTCTTCGCGAAAGGCCGCTCGCAGCAGGAAAACCTGAAGGCCGTGCTGGCCGATGTCTTTGGCCATGGAAACGAGAACTGCACCCTCCCCGGCCAACCGGAGGCAAACGCCGCCGCAAAGACCGCGAAGGCCGGAGGCCTGTTGTTCTCCGCGGCGGAGATCGGGGAATTTAATGCCCTCGCCAGAGAGTGTGGCTTGCCGGAGTGGAGGCTGGAGCAGTTCGTCAGGCAGGATTGAGGATCGGAAATGACGAAGCTCGAAACCAGAAGCCCGAAGGAATGACGAATGACCGAATTCCGGAGACGGTCGTCATTCGGACTTCGTCATTCGGACTTCGTCATTCTTTCGGAATTCGGATTTCTGGTTTCGTCATTAACGGCACCCGACATCCCCATTCAATCCAACTCCTCCCCTGCCTCGAGCCCAGTCTGCCTCCCATCCAGCCAATCCTGAAGAATCACCGTAGCGGCAGCCTGATCAATGACAGGACGGTGCCGGTGCGTGCGGCGGCCGGCGGCGCGCAGATTCTCCGCCGCGGATTTGGTGCTGCCGTATTCATCCTGATATTCGATGCGAAATCCGGCAGGCAGATGCGCAGCGAGGCTGGCGGCAAAACGGCGCACTTTGGCGGCGGCAGTGCCTTCCGTGCCATCCTCACGAATGGGCAGACCCACGACAAGGCACTCCGCTTTGCGCTGCTGCACGATGGCCGCGATGCGGGTGAGCGCACCCGCCGGGGGTTGAGCGGGCACGGTTTCCACCGGATGAGCGAGCACCCCGAGAGCGTCCGAGGCGGCAATGCCGATGCGGGCTTCCCCATGGTCGAGGCCGATGGCGATCATGTCCGGATCAATCGCGGGCAGCGATCCACGCCTCCAGTTGCTCGCGATCAATGAAGTAGCGCCGCGCACAGCGGGGACAGGTCGCCTTGAGCACCTCTTCGCCGGCAAAGATGGAATCAATATCGCGCATCGCATGGGGCAACAGCGCGGCGTAGAGCCTCTCCAGCGTGCAGTTGCATTCCCAGCGGTAGGTGCGCGTCTCCAGGAGGCTGAGTTCCTCAGTCCGGTCGAGTGCGCGGATTTTCTCCTCCGTGAGATCCATGAGCCAGTCCACATCACACTGCGGCTGGGCGGAAACGAAAACGTAGTCCTCGTCATCGTGCTCAAAGAAACGCCCGGGCCGCTGTTCGCTTTGGGCATAGTATTGCTCCACCGCGCGCAGAAAACTGCGCCCCTCGAAGGAAACCGCGCTTTGTTTGAGCGGCATGCCCGTCTTCAACTGCTGAGCATAAAACAACTGCTGCTCGGACAGACGGACGTTCTCCGTAAAGCACCGGCCCGTGATATGGCCGTTCTTGTTGTCACCGGTAACGAAAAAATTGGCCCGGGGATCCTGGAAGTTCACGGTCCATGCGTGGTCTTCATTCCATGGCTTGCCGGCCATGTGCAGCGTGATGCCCACCAGCGCCTCCTTCATCATTCCATCCAGCGTTTCCGGCAGTCGCAGACCGTGATCCGCCGCGTGCAGGTAGTAGTCCATGAAGAGAGGGCCAAACTGCCCGCGCACGGCCAGAGCGTTTCGTTTCCGCACGAAATAACACCTTACCTCCACAAGGGAGGAGGGGTCAGTGGAAGTGGAGGGCGGAGGAAGATCCATGTCATTCACAGTAACGAATACGGCGCCCGCGCCCGCAAGGGCATCGCCGTGCGCGTTATTTTTTCCCCTTTTGCGAGGCCTGGCTGAACCAGTCCCCCCCAAAGGGATTGCCCATCCCGCCTCCGGATTGAGCGGGCCGCCGGTCGCGGTCGAACGAACGATTGCCTCCATTTTGCTGCGGTGCGAGCTGGCCGGGCTTCCTCTCTTTTTTCTCAAAATCCGGTTTGGATTTCATACTGAGAGCGATGCGCTGACGGGCAAGATCGACTTCCACGACGGTCACCGTGACCTTCTGCGCGACCTTCACGACCTCGTTCGCGTCCTTGATAAAGTGGTCCGCCAACTGGCTGACGTGGACCAGACCGTCCTGGTGAACGCCGATATCCACAAAGGCCCCGAAGGCGGTCACATTGGTGACAATGCCAGGCAATTTCATGCCCACCGTGAGGTCCTCCGGTTTCTCGACGCCCTCGACGAAGGAGAAAGCCTCGAACTGTTTCCGGGGGTCCCGTCCCGGCTTGGCCAGTTCCGCCATGATGTCCTGCAGCGTAGGGAGACCGACGCCGTCACTGACATACTTTTTCAGATCGATGCTCTTTCGCTTCGATTCATTGCTCATCAATTCCTGAACAGTGCATCCCGCATCGGCGGCCATTTTTTCGACAAGTGCGTATCGCTCCGGGTGAACCGCGCTGGAGTCGAGCGGGTGCTTTGCATCCCGGATGCGGAGAAAGCCAGCGGCCTGCTCAAAGGCCTTGTCACCGAGCCGCGGCACCTTTTTCAATTCCGCGCGGCTGGTGAAGGCGCCCTTTTCATTGCGCCATGCGACGATGTTCTCCGCGATGGCGCTGTTCAACCCGGCGACGTAGCTGAGGAGTTGCTTGCTCGCCGTGTTGACTTCCACCCCTACGCCATTCACGCAACTCTGCACACAGTCGTCGAGAGACGCTTTGAGCGCATACTGATCCACATCGTGCTGGTACTGGCCTACGCCGATGCTCTTCGGGTCGATTTTGACCAACTCAGCGAGCGGGTCCATCAAACGGCGGCCAATACTGACGGCACCGCGCACGGTGATATCTTCGTTGGGGAATTCCTCACGGGCGACGTCACTGGCGGAATAGATGGACGCCCCGCTTTCATTGACCATCACGACGGCGATGGCGGGCGGCAGTTTCAGCTTGCGGATAAAGGCCTCTGTTTCGCGACTGGCGGTACCGTTGCCAATGGCGATGGCCTCGATTTTATGGCGCTCGATGAGCGTCAGCACCGTGCGTGCTGCCTCCACCATCTGCACCTGACTGCCGGCAGTGGGATGGATGACGTCATTGTGCAGCAGCTTGCCCTGAGCGTCGAGCACCACCGTTTTGCAGCCGGTGCGGAAACCAGGGTCGATGGCGAGCGTTCGCTTTTGCCCGAGCGGCGCGGCGAGGAGCAGTTCCCGGATGTTGTCGGCGAATACCTTGATGGCCTCGGCGTCGGCCTTCTTTTTCGAAGAAAGGCGCACTTCGGTTTCCATTCCGGGAAAGAGCAGGCGCTTGCAGCCGTCGGTGACGGCGAGATTCATTTGATCGGCCGCAGGCCCCCGGCCATTCACAAACAGGCGCGTGGCGGCATCGAAGCCTTTGTCCTCGGGGATGGTGACCCGCAGCATGAGAAAGCCCTCCTTTTCTCCGCGGCGCATTGCGAGAAGCCGGTGGCTGGGGACTTTTGTCAAAGGCTCGGTCCACTCGAAGTAATCACGGAATTTAGCGGCCTCCTGATCCGACTCCTTGCCCATGAGCACCTTGCTGGCGACCGCGGCATCCTCTTCGTAAATCTTCCGCACGGCGGCCCGCACCGTGGCGTCATCACTCATGCGTTCGGCGATGATATCGCGGGCACCGGCGAGAGCCTCCTCCCCGGTCTTCACCTTCAGTTCGTCCTCCACATCGGTCTTGATGAACTTCGCCGCCTCAGCGGCGGGATCAGCGCCTCCATTACCCTGCTCCGCCGTGATCCAGTCGGCGAGCGGTTCGAGCCCCTTCTCCTTCGCGATGGTGGCGCGGGTGCGACGCTTGGGCCGGTAAGGGGCAAAAATGTCCTCAAGGCGGGACATCGTTTCCGCTTTGGCAATCTGCTCGCGCAGCTTGTCCGTCATGAGATTCCGCTCCTCCAGGCTCTTCACAATGGCGCTGCGTCGCGTGTCGAGCTCTGCGAGCTGGATGAGCCGGTCGCGAATGCCGGTGATGGCCACTTCATCCAGTTCGCCGGTCGCCTCTTTCCGGTAACGGGCAATGAAAGGGACGGTGCCCCCCTCCCCGAGCAGTTCCGCGGTGGCGGCCACCTGAGTGGGCCGGAGTTTCAGTTCAGCGGCGACTTTTCCAATATAGGCTTCGTTCAGCATCGGGGGGTGTTGGGGGTTGAGGAATAGCAGCGAGATAACCGCGGCGCGGCGACGTGCAAATGGCCGTGCACAGAAGACCAAAAATATAGTTCGTTGACGGTGATTGACACGGAGAGTTCACGGCCTCCAGCCGGTGAACCGGCGGCCGGGCCGGACTTTTAACAGGTGTATTCTCCCCGGCAGCCTGGCATCCGGATTGCGCTGTCCGGTTGCGCCTGCTCAAATCATTGCCATCCGTCCCGGGAACACTCCTCATCCACGCCTATGCAACTTCAGGCAGACGATTACCAAATCGCCGCGCTTTTTGGACTGATCATCCTCTTTACAATTTGTGAACGCCTGTGGCCGGCACACCGCCTGGACCGCTTCCGGGAGATCAAACTGGATGTGCTCTCGTTTGCCTTTGCGCTGGCGGTGAACCGGATCGTCACGGTGTGCATTCTGACCTCGGTCGAAAGGGTCCCGCTGGGATTTCTCGACGGCACGATCTTATGGCTGCGGGGCCTTCCCAGCACCGTTCGGATTATCATGGCGATCTTCATCGTCGATTTCATCATCTACTGGATCCACCGCTCACAGCACCGTTTTGGAATCATGTGGCGGACTCACGTATGGCATCACTCGATTGAGGAGATGTACTGGTTTTCCGGGTTCCGGACCAGTTTCTTCCATTCGCTGCTCAACAACATCCCTCAGGTAATCATCCCCATCACCATTTTTCAGCTTTCGCCGGCTGAGGCCGGGATTGGTTATTCCATCGGCATTTTCATTCAATTCGTCGAGCACACCAACTGGCGGCTAAGCTTCGGGCCGCTGAACTGGCTGCTGGTGACACCGGACTATCACCGGATTCACCACACCGCCACGCCTCCCTACGGGAAAAATCTGGCCGGAACCTTTCGCATCTGGGACAAAATGTTCGGCACCTATGTGGACCCGGACAAGGTGGACCGGAACTTTTCGCTGGGACTCAATCCAAAACCAGAGCCCAAACAAATCCCGCGAATGATGGCCGGAATCTGAGTCCACCTCCCGGCAGCGGGCTGAGGACGTGGCCCTATGCGTGAATGCCCAGCTTCTTTTCAATGTCCTCCAGCGGAACGCCCTTCGTTTCCACCACCATCATTTTCACCCAAAGGAGTTGGAGGACCATCATGCCGCAGAACAGCGCAAAAACCCAGCCGGGAGCAAACGCTGCGATCAGCGAGGGGAATGTAAGCGTGATCAGTGCCGCAAAAATCCAGTGTGTAAAGCTGCCCAGCGACTGACCGATGGCACGGAATTTATCCGGGAAAATCTCTGAAATGAAAACCCAGATCACCGCGCCCTGACCAATGGCATGGGAGGCAATGAAGGCAAAAATGCACAGCAGCACCACCAACCCGCCGGAGCCGGAATCCTCCGAGGCTTTGGCGAGCATGTCTTTGGCCCAGGTCTTCGCCGCCGCAGGCTGTCCGGAGGGGGCTACGAACTCGGCGCCACCGCCGGGTCTCCACGCCTGCACAGCGGTTTCCACCTCCTTTACGGCGGCGTCATAGTCTTTTTGCACTTTGTCCCGGTTGGGAGTCTCCGGCTTCTCCAGCTTTGCCGCCACCTCTGCCAGGCCCCAGGAACTGGAGGCCACTCTGAATTGCGGAGCCCAGTGGAAGAAGGCCCACGCGCACATCCCCAGGGAAGCGATGTAACCAAATGAGCCGATATACAGCAGCGTCCTCCGCCCCAGGCGGTCGATGAGCCACAGGCCCACAAAGGTGAAGATGAGATTCGTGAATCCGATGCCCACCGACTGCAGCAGCGCGTTTTCCGAGCCCGATCCGGTGAGCCCGAAGATGCGCGGCGCGAAGTACAGGATCGCGTTGATGCCGGAGAGCTGATTGAAGAAAGCGATGAGGAATGCAAGGAGAACGGGCTTGCTCAGGCGCTTGCTCCAGAACCCGGCAGTGCTGGCGCGGTCGACCGCGTCGGCCCGGGTGATATCACCGGCGATTTCATTCAACTGATTCTCCGAAGCGGACGGATTGATCAGCTTCAACACCGCCAATCCCGCCGCACGATCGCCCTTCTTCGTGAGGAGCCAGCGGGGACTCTCGGGGATGGCAAAGCACAGGACCGTGTAAATGACCGAGGGCACCGCCATGATGCCCAGCATCCAGCGCCAGGAGCCTTCGCCGGTTTTTTCCAGCAGGAAGTTGGACAAAAAGGCGACGAGAATGCCGAAAACGATATTGAACTGAAACATGCCCGCCAACCTCCCGCGCCTGTCCGGCGGCGAGATTTCCGAGATGTAGAGCGGCGCGGCCACCGTGGAGATACCAATGCCGATACCGCCGATGAAGCGGGCGATCATGAAGGAGTTCACGTCCGACGCGACGGCGGACCAAACCGAGCCCGCAAGGAACAGCAGCCCGATCCAAAGCAGTGTCTTTTTTCTGCCGAAGTGATCCGTGGGCCAACTGCCGAGAAGGGAGCCCAGCACGGTGCCCCACAGAGCGGCACTCATTGCCCAACCGTGCTTCGCGGGGGTCAGGTTCCAGAGTTTCTCGATCGTCTTCTCTGCACCCGAAATGACGACCGTATCGAAGCCAAACAGAAATCCGGCGAGCGCGGAAACGAGCGACCAAAGAAAAATACGGCTTTGCATGGGCGGGGGTGTTGACCCGCCTGTGTACTGCGCCCGCGCGAATTCCTCAAGATTTCATCAGCCGGAAGTGAAAGAACCTGTAATGACAGGGTTCATTGCCCCGGGGACAACCACCACCAACAGCAGCCGCGTGCCTTGAAAACTCCCGGTCTTACCCGTCAGCACTCTGCGGCGGAGGGAAACGCCCCATCCTCGCGCAGCATGATAGATTTGCTTTTTCCGAATGGACCTGTTAATCCTCCGTTAGAAACGCCTTCCATCCATGAAACACACCGCTCTCATTCTCGCCGGGATCGCCTTCAGTGCCGCCACCGCCACCGCCGGAACTCCGGCCCCCATGGACAAAAACCCGCCGCCGCCCGCCGATCCCTGCGCCGGGCCGATCAGCTACACGAACATCGAACTGCTTTACGAACGGACAAACTTCAGCGGCAACTCCCGTTCAAGCGACGACGGGAACGCCGGCGTGATTCGCTACGAATACGGGATCAAGGACTTTTACTTCAACGTGGATGTGGACCGCAATTCCTACGACTACACGGTACCGACGATTCGTGATCAGTCTCTAGCCTGGAAAGTCGACGAATGGAAGGTGAGGGCGTCCCTGGGCGGTCACATCGCACTGCGGGATAATATTCACCTCGCAGGGGATGTGGGCATTGTCTACTCCAACAGGGACGGGAAAGCCCGCGCCATCGGTGCCACCGTCGCCCGGGAGGGATTCAATGATGACGACGTGGGCTGGTACATCCGCCCCCAGCTCCGCGCCAAATGGGGCTGCTGGACCCTCCACGCCGGCGGCGAATACGAGGACATCGGAGGAGACGACCACTGGTCCGTCTTCGGCCGCGTCTACTATCAAATCTCCCCGCAATGGGACCTCATGCTGGGCGCCGCCACCGGAGACGACGCCGACGTCTACTCCGGCGGGATTCGCTGGCGGTTTTGAGCGAGGGTAGGTCTTAACAGACTAACGGACAGCTACGGCGGGAAACGTCGACGCCTCCCCGGCTTCTCGAATCGCGGTGACTTAAGGCACTACGTCAGCCCGCATCAGTGTGATCTTTGTTATGCAGTCGGCATCCATTCGATACTCAAAGTGGATTGAATAACCGGGCCGCGTGAATCGATCCCAGGCTCCATATTCGCCGAGGATCGGGTCGTTGACTCTGCCGCCGCTTTTTGACGGGAGGCCGTAGCGATCCACCACCTGCTGTCGAGTCGTTGAGAATGGAACATCCAGAAGGGGCTCTTCGAAGCATCGAGACTCGTTGGAATAAAGGAAAATAGTGGTTACCTTGTCCTCTCCGTCACAAACAAAATCGACGCCATTCTGTGGAAAAACGTAATCAACGAGTGGCTCTTCGAGATCGTTCTCAAAAAATTTCTCAAACGCCCAGTTCTTGAAGGGCGCATCGGCGAGCATTACGGAAGCCGGGCGACCCAGATAATTGGCGAAAATTTCGATTGTTAGACTCATCGGTTTCTCAGTCCAAAGAGAGGTTTTCAAAGCTATACTGACAGACCGCCTGCTACGGGCTACAGACTACCGCCATTTCAGATGTTGGATTCAACTATCTCGCCTTCGGCGTTATACCATTTTCCGTTCATCAATACGAGCGCCTTTTCATCCCTCAGGAGATGCCAGCCATCCCTCCCCACCCACACAGAAGAACCTTACTTTGGAGAGGCGACGCCGTATAACCTTCTTGATTAGTGAATAGACGCTTTTCAGATCATCACTCGGCTTCAACAGCCCTGTGCGCTCCTGATTCCAAAATGAAACGGGGTAAGACAGGTTACCTGCCAACATCCTCAGTCTCTCCTTACCTTCGTTAAACTTTGCCGTGGGAAGCGTGAGTTCAATCACATCCCTTATTTGGAGACACTGTATAGGTTCCATCATATTTACCGCCGTGTCTTTCGCTCAAATGTAATATATTACTTTGGTAACTTGACCACGGCGGCGGACCTTCTGGCGGAATCGGAGGTTGTGGACATGACACTCATTGACTTTTGGTTTTCGTGTCCGCAACTTCGGAGCAGGCTCAGACATTCATTCCAAGAATTGCTTCACGTTGTAGTTGCCAATGGTTTGAGCGAGTTCAAGCGGTGACACTCCATAAAAATTCTTCAAATCTCTGTCAGCGTCGGCTTTCAATAAAAGCGTTATTATTTCCCCACGACCTTGAGAGTTAAATACAGCACGAAAAAGCGGAGAGTTTCCGTGTTCGTCTCCCAAATCAACGGATGCGCCCGAACCCAGCAACATTTTTAATATATTGGGAGTGTAATTCTGTGCGGAGTAATGGAGGGGGCAGTTTCCTGCCTTATCCTGCTTATTCGGATCACACTTGCTTTTAATCAGCAAATCGACCAGTTTCTCTCCCTTTTGGATTACGGCATGTATCAAAGCCGTACGATGATGCGTATCGACTTCATTGATTCTCTCGGGAAAAAGACGGAGGCACCTCTCCAACTCACCGGGGTCAGAGCGGAGCACGGCATTTAAAATACGATTCATTGCTTTTTTTCGAATTTGTGACCCCTATTGTTGTGAAGATCCGGCTTGGCGTATCCGTAAATTTCAACTCGACTGTATTCAGTAGTCTTTCCTGACCTTTCCGTCACGACCTGCCAGTCTAAGATTCATACCTGCGACTGACAAGGGGTGTCTACTTTGGATTAAAAGGCGGAGAGGCAGGGAATCGAACCAAGCCAGCCAGGGTTCACCGGGCTGCGGCGGTTTTGAAGACCGCGGGGGCCACCAGGCACCCA
>DATAIE010000950.1:0-4443 GCA_036262875.1 Verrucomicrobiales bacterium | reverse complement strand
CCTTGAGGCAACGGGCAACTTGAATGATGTGACCCTGAAAAAAATCGGCATGGACCGACTGCCGGAAATGAAAGCCGAAAGTCCCCGCCCGGCCGCTGAGCCGGAGGTGAAGGCTGCCGGCCAGGCGGCACCGGCGTCACGGAAGCCGAAGAACGGGAAGTAAGGTTTTTGTTTACCGAAGGATGAAGCGCGCGCGCATATAGCGGCGGGCGTTGGCAGAGACCGGCTGGGGTTCGCGCCAGGTGACGGTGGCCGTCTGGCCATCCGCGTTGTTGACCTCTCCGGCGTAGACGGCATCGGCGGTCCAGGTGCCTAGGTCGGCGGAGGTTTCCACGATCATATCCACATCGTCCGCGGCGCTCAGGCTGCGGCGGATTTCGATCGCGCGGTAGTCGCTGCCGTCCACGGTGAGGACGCGCGCCACCGGATACTGGGCGGTGGAAGGCGAGTCGAACACTGTGCCCATCGCATATTCGGCAAAGTTGCTCAGCCCGTCCTGATCGGGATCGGCGGAATCGCTGACGATGCCCCGGGCCTGCTTCCAGGCGGTGTAGGGAGTGACATCGCTGGTGCCGGGTGTGCCGTTGGGAGCGATACTGCTTCGCCAGTGACTGGCGACTGCGTGATCCGGGTTCGTCGCGGGAGCGATCAGTACGAGGGAGAATCCCTGGCCATCCGCCGCGGACGGCCAGGGGGCCTGATCATCATAAGTGAAGTCACGGATCACACCGGTCTTTGAACTTGTCAGGAGAAGGTGTTCTCCGTCGTTGCTGAGATTTCCGGAAGCATATTCACCGGCGACGACGATGGAGCCGAGGGAGGCACTGTAGCGCTGGTTGAAGGCGGCAAGGTTTTTCACGACGACGATGCGACCGCCCGCCGGCACCACCGTGTTCGCAGGAAAGTTGAACGCGATGCCCGCGGTAAAGGCGACGCCCGTGAGGTCGATCGTGCGGGTGCCGATGTTCGTGAGTTCCACGAACTCGTATTCATCCCGGTTCGGGGAAACCGCCAGTTCAGCGGGGGTGACCGGTTCCTTCGGACGATAGCTGAATTCCGAAATGACCAGATTCGAGGCACTCGCAGGGACGGTATCGATGGTGAAATACGCCTGATTGAGGGCGCTCCACTCGCCGGTTCCGGTGTTGAAGGAACGGGCGGAGAGCATGGCCGGCTGAGTGAAGAACAGAGGGCTGCTCACATTGCTGCCGCCTGCGCTGGTTTCGCCGCGGAGAAACATATCCATCCGGATGTCGGTGCTGCCCGCGCTGGCCTGGTGGACCTCGACAGCAATCGTATTGACGCCCGGGCTGAAGACGCTCACTGGCAGCGGAAAATCATACCAGGCCAGTTCGTCGACCACGCCGGTGCCTGTGTAGAAACTGTAGGCCGAACCGGCGGGAAGATTGGCCGTGCGCGCCCTCTCGACGCCGTTGATGTAAACCGCGACGGCGTCGTCGTATTTGATGCGCATCAGAAAACTGACGAACTGCGAAGGGTTGGGAATATTGACCGTCGTGCGGAAGTAGGTGGTGGCATAACGCGCGGCGGTGTTCCCGCCAAATCCGACGGTTGTGCCGGCCCCTTCCCCTTCAGTGCCGTAGCCCAGAGACGACGGACCGGAGGCCCACGTGCTGTCATTGAAATTCGTGGCGTACCACGCAGTCCCCTGATTGGAGCCATTGTCCAGATACTTCCAGACGTAGCCGGTATTCATATAAGTGACTGGCACGGGACCGCCGCCCCCGAAGCTCGCCAGTTGCGCACCGGGGTTTGGCGCGCCCCCCAGGAGTCGCGGGTCGCTGCCGTCCAGGGTGTAGTAGATCTTATCCGCGTTGGTGGCCATGGTCACCCCTGTGGTGGTGAGCACCGACCCGCCGTGCTGACTGAAACCCGGAGCGTCCGTTTGCGGATAAAGATTGGCCCCCTTGAGTACCGAAATCAGCCCGGGCGTGCGCACGGAGAGCCATGAATTGCGAACGTTGGCATAAGTGGCCTCCCATTGAGCGAGTGTGCGCTGTGTGCCGTGCTGATCCCCCCAGCGGGCGAGTTCCGGGATCAGGATGCTCCGGTGATCTTTCGTAATGTTCGCATACCGGTCGAGACAGGGCTGGGGCGTGAGCGGGCCGCCGTTGAACAGGGCCTTGTGAGCGTGGTCGCCAAACTTCACACGAAACTCAAGGCTGTTGCGCAGGGAACCATAGGGCACACAGACGCCGTTGGTATCCCCGGTTTTATCCGTGCTCGAGTTGAGCAGCATGGAGGTCTCGACGTCCCACATGAAAAAGTGCATCCCCGTGCTGGTGCGGATTCCGGTGAGCGGCGCGGGATCGAGAAGATCGCGCTCACGGCCGGTGTAGTAGTTGCGGTGCGGCCAGTCGTTGTTGCCGGTGTACCAGTTGGCGAGGAGGTAATCGATGAAGTTGTCGACGTTGATGAAGTCCGCCCATGCCGGATTCCGCGTTCCGTCCGGGTTCAATCCTTGAGCCTTCATGTAGGCAGCGGTGCGACCCGCTTCAGTGGTGGCGGAGGTGATGCCGCTCAGCAGACTGACCATCGTATTCCACGGGACGGTGCTTCCTTCGTTCGTTGCCGTTCCGAAATTGATGCCGTCCCACAGGTCTTTCTCCGCTCCGAAATATGATGCTCCGAAGGCGGAGTCCGGGCGCTCAACCACATCGAAGATGCCCCAGTAAACCCCGTTGATGTACAGGTGAAGAAAGCGCCCGTGGCCGGTGGGGATGCCCAGAGCCGCCGCCGTTTGGCGACCGAATTCATCCCGCGCGTATTGCACGTCCGTACGGTTGTCCCACTGATAGCCGTCGTTCGACTCCATGCGCAGGATCAGCGTGTCGAATTCCTTCGCCGCCCCCGGACCAAAAAGCGGATAGCGCAGCTTTGAGGGGCCATATTCCTGTTTGAAGAGAACGCGGAGCGACTTTTTCGGTGTCAGACTGAAGCTGCGGAACGCGCCGCCCTGAATGCGAAGGCCGCAGTCGAGCTGGAAGTCATTGCTTCCGTCCGGATGGGCCGGATCGATGAGTTCGAGAGAAATGCCCCGTTCCCATGCCTCGCCGCTGGCGTTGGGATTTGAGTAGTTGCCGTTCGTGCCAAACAAGGAGTCGGGATCCGTCACCACTGACAGCGAAGGCACCGTTTTCAGGTCGTCGCGAATCGTCGCGTTGTGAAGGGCGACGACGGACTGATTCATTCCGTAGTCCGGCGCCTGGGTTCCCCATGAGGCCGGCAGGCCCCAGACGGACTGGGTATTGGCCGGTGTTTGTCCCACCACATCGTTTACGAAGACATAAGTGTTCGTATCCACATTGGTGGACCGGCTGCCGGTCTTGTAGGCGATCGCCCGTACTGGCATGGTCCGGTCCACGGTGATGGGGCCGGTGTAGAGCGTGCCCGCGGTTTCGCTGGGCCAGGTGCCATTGGTGGTATAGCGGATCGAAGCGCCGGAGGTGGCCGTGCTCAGTGTGAGGGTTTGCGGCGTGGAGTAGAAGCCCCGTCTTAAACTGAACTTCGTGTCTTTGACGTAGCCCGCGAAGCCGCCACTGTTTGCCGTTCCGGGAGTGGGGGTGCTGAAATACCCCGGCTGCGGCGGATTGCTGAACATTCCAAAGGAAACACCACCGTCCTGATCCGGGAAATTCGTGCCGCCTGCGCCGAATTCTGAAACGATGGTCACGCCGTCCGGCTTCACGAGCGCCAGATATTCGCCGCCCGCATCAAGGCTGAAATTTGTGTGCAGCGGGGAGCCTGCCACACGGCGGTCTTTGCCGGAAGCGAACACGACCATGTAGGCTCCGGGTGCGAGCGTGACGTTAGGGAATGCCCACTTTTGCAAATCCAGGGGGTCGTCGGTCAGAAAGTAACCCTGCAGCATCGCTACTGTTCCGCTGGGATTTTGAATTTCGATCCAGTCGGACTTGTCGCCGTCTCCGTCCACGATCAACGCGCCGTCGTTGTCGGCCATGAATTCGCTGATGGCGGGAATGCCGGGGGCGACAATGCTGACCGTCGCCTGGCTGTTGACCGTGCCATTCGGATTGGTTGCGGTGAGCGTATAAGTTTTCGTCGCAGCCGGGGAGACGATAAGGCTCGAGCCGGTGACGGCTGCGCCGTCCAGTTGCAGCGAGGTGTTGTTTATTACGGTCCAACTCAGCGTGGAACTGGCACCCGGTCCGATGACAGGTGGCGTGGCCGTGAAACTTCGGATGATGGGCTGATTGGTTACCGTAACCGTCAGGGATTTCTGTCCGGTGGTGGTGGGATGCACCGCCGTCATATTATAGGTCGTGGATATCGAAGGGCCTGGATTCAGCGTGATGCTGCCGTGCCCGTTCACCGTTTGGGCCATCACATTCCCGATGCCGGCTATGGAAGCGCTCGTGGTCGCGGGATCGAGGTCCCACGAGAGGGTGACCGGCTCGCCGG
>DATAIE010000949.1:0-1833 GCA_036262875.1 Verrucomicrobiales bacterium | reverse complement strand
CGAAGGCCGTTTCCTTTTTCCCGGCGGCCTGGGGAGTGCGGACGTGCCCGTCCTCCTTACCGAGGGAGCGGTGAGTCTGCTGGAATCCACAGAGGCCGTCCTGCGGGCGGACCGCATCCTCTCCACGGACCATGCTGTCGCCGTGGTCGCCGCCGTCAGCGCTTACAGCCGTTTCACCCCGGAGGACCTCGCCCTGCTCGCCGGTCGTCGCGTGCGCATCATCCCGGACACCGATGCCGCCGGGCAGGCCGGGGCCTTCGCCTGGGCGGCCAGCCTCACGGGAGCGGGATGCACCGTGGACTGTCTCCACCCGCCCGGCGGCCACAAGGACCTCGGCGAATCCCTCCAGGCAGTTGGCAAATACGACCCCGTCTGGACGGAGCTGCTCTCTTTTTGACCTTACCTATCCAAAAATACTTAAAAAAATCTAAAACCATCTAAAAGCATGCAACTTGAATTCTTTGATCCCGCGAAAGCCAACCCCGCCGCCTTTCAGAGCGCCGTCGCCGCCGCCCAGGCCGCCCTCCAGCACGAAGAGATTCCGGAGGACCCCGGCGAACCGGCACCCTCAGGGGGTTCCACCGGCGGCAAAACGCTGGCTCCCCTGACCCTCAAGAGCATCGATGAAATCCTCCGGCTTCCGGACCGTCCCGCCGACCTCGTCCTCGCCAACGGCTACCTTGAGCGCGGCGAGCGCACCGCCATTTGCGGCATGGGCGGCATCGGAAAAAGCCGCCTCGTCATGCAGCTCGCCATGATGCACCGGGCCGGGCTGCCCTTCCTCGGATGGGAAACCCGCTCGCCGGAACTGCGCTGGCTCTTTCTCCAGACCGAGAACGGCAGCACCCGCCTCAAGCACGATCTCACCGCCATGCTCGGCGGCTTCACCGCCGGACAGCAGGACGCTATTAAAACGGGCATCCTCCTGCACACGCTGGATGGCGAGGACGACGGCAATCTCCTTCTCAACAACCCTGCCAATCAGCAGCGCGCCATCGATGCCGTGCAGTCCAGCGGCGCGGACATCGTGGTGTGGGACCCGCTGCGCGACTGCACCAGCGACGACCTCAACAAGGACATGGCCATGAACGAAGCCCTCCGCACCATCCGCGCCGTGACCCGCACCGGCGATCCCCTCCGCACCTGCCTCGTCATCCACCACGCCGGCGAAGGCAAAGCCGGAGTCGCCAAAGCCATCGGCTACGACCGCGGCGCGTTTGGCCGCAATTCCAAAACCCTCAAAACCTGGGCCCGCGCCCAGTTCAACATCGCCCCCGCCACCCCCGACGATAACAGCCAAATCCTCATCGCCTCCGGCAAATGCAACAACTACGAGGAGTTCTCCCCCGTCTGCGCAAGGCTACATCCGGATACAATGCTGTATGAACTGGTGGAGGATTTTGACTTTGAAGAGTGGAAGGATTCCCTGAACGGGGAACGGGAAAGGCCGGGAACGGAGAGGGTTCTGGAAATCCTGCGTGAGGCGGGGGGAGGGTTGGAGAAGGGTGAACTGGTGGCGAGATTCCAGGCAATGGGCGTGGGACGGGATACTGCCCGGGGACTGATCCGCCAGGCCCTCAAGGACGGCGACATCGAAGAAACGCCGCATCTTCGCCCCGGCAGGAAGTCCGGTTCGTTCCTGACCGTCGTTTCATAAGGAGGAATCCAACTGACTGACTGAACGCCTATGGTTTCAGTCAGTCAGTTTCATTCCCCCCCGCAGGCAAATCCTGCTCCCGAGGGCTTGCGCATGCGAGACAGGACCGGCGGGAAGGCCCCGACACGTTCCGGTCGCGGTTCCTTTTGGCCATGGCTTTAGACGCGATGGGCGAT
>DATAIE010000948.1:0-4860 GCA_036262875.1 Verrucomicrobiales bacterium | reverse complement strand
TCCGTCGTCGCGCTTCAGGCGAATCGTCAGCCCGGTGATGGTCGCCGGATTGGCGATGTTAAATGTGTGCCGGAAATAAGTGGTGATGTTCCGCTGGTCTCCCGGAGTCGCCGGATCGGTGTCCACGTAGCCCACGTCCGTGATTTCGTCCGTATCGCCATAGCCGCACTCCACTTTTCCGGAGGGCCAGGTGGCATCGTCGTAGGCCACGTTCTGCCATTCCGTGCCCAGATCTGTATTGCCGGCGAGGTATTTCCAGATGGCTCCTTTTCCTGACAGGTCGTCGTAGGCCTCCACCAGCGTTGCGGTCGTGGTGGTGGCATTGAAGGCAGTGGCTGAGGGGCTGACCGCTCCGCCGGGCAGGCGGGGATCGCTGCCATCGGTTGTATAATAAATCAGTCCCGCCGGAGCCGTCAGACCGATTTGCGTGCCCGGGGGGACGGCACCGCCGCGCTGACTCATCTCCGGTGCCTCCACCGGATACCATCCGCGGGCGCGCAACTGGCTCAGCAGGATGGCCGTGCGCTGGGGAAAGTAAGTGTTCTTCAGGTAATTCCACTCCACCGTAAACTCTCCGTCGCGGTCCCACGGCAGCGGCCCGACGCTGCTCGTGGGCTGCCAGCGGGCTGTCTCTGCGACGATGGCGGTGAAGATCTCGTTGATCCGGTAGTTGTAGTACTGCGCCGCTTTCGCTGGAGTCAGCAGGCCGTTGTTGAAACAATGCCGGTAAACACGATCCCGGAAGAGCACCTTGAAATCGTTGTGATTCATAAGGGTGTTGAATGCCCCGTCCGGCACGGACTGGTCCGTGCAGTTGGCGTTCACATCCTGGAAAGAGATGTCCTGATCCTGCTGGAAGAACTTCCAGCCGCCCTTGTCAGGAAGACGCGGTCCGGCGGCGCTCCAGTTGTGCTGCGCAGACCAGTCCCAGTCATTGCCGGCATAGTAGCTCAGCACGAGGTAGTCGGCGAGGCTCGTCACATCCACCCATCGTTTGGCCTGGGCATAACTGCTCAGAGAGGATTTCAACTGATTCCACACCGTGCTCCAGGACTCCGTGCCGTGCACGCTGCCCGTGGTGGCTCCCCCGGTGTAGTGAAAGTCCTCACTGCTTCCGGGATAGTAGGATGCCATGTAGTCATCGTCCGGGTGTTCGAGGATGCAGTACATCCCGTAATACACTCCATTGATATACATCTGCACCATACGACCGTGCTTGGAGGGCTGCCCCATCAGGAATTCGATGTCATCGAGAAAAATATTCCGCACGAACTGGGCGTCTCCGCTGCGAGTCACCGAAGGACTGCCGTAGGGCACAGGCGGATTCTCCGCGGTGCCCAGCCAGGAATGCGTATCGTGCGAACCGCTGCGTAAACGAATCTCCTGAAAAGAGGTTGCCGCTCCCAGGGCCGCATAGGGATGGGACGCAAAGACCGGATAGGAGAGGCGCGTGGCGCCATACTCTCCGCGAAAGCGGGCGCTCATACTGCCTTTTGCGTAGTTGAGGCTGGAGGTGCCGGTGCGGAGTACGCCCGCGGGAATGGTGAACCCCGCCTCCGCGCCCTGCGGATCGATCAATTCGAGGCTGCTTTCCGTTTCCGAGGACGGGATGCCGGACGGAGTGTTGTTGATAACGAGGGAAACCGTGGGCAGCGCGAGTAGGGCGTCGTCGATGAGCGGTCCGTAGGTCGCATGGCTCTTGATGGTAGAGACCAGACTTGTCTGCCCCAGAATGCCATCGGTGTTGGGGTTGGTGATGCCGTTGACGAAGAGATACGTTTGCGTGGCCACGGGAGCCCACGCCGCATCCGGATGGATGGCGATGGCCCGCACGATGCGCACACCCGATTTCGTGGTGCCTGCAACGGGGGTGATGGTGATGGGCCCGGAATAGACCGGGCTGGTGGTTGGCGAGGGCACATTCCCGTCCAGAGTGTAGCGGATCGTGGAGCCTGGCACGGCGGCGGTGAGCGTCAGAGGAAAAGCGGCCGTGTTGAAGCTGTGCGCTTTGCTGAAAGTCACCGTATTGCTTCCTGAGGTGGCGAGCTGGGAGTTGAGCGCACCCGGTGTGGACGTGCGGAGATGGCCGGCTTCCGTCCCCCCGCCCCGGACGCCCCATGTGACATTCGGATACTGTGCGGGCGGGTTGACATCGCTGGCAATCACTCCATCCGGACGGATCAACTGAAGGTGTTCGCCGTCCTGACTGAGATTGAAATTCGTATGCACGGGCCCGGAGGCGGGCGTGGCTCCCGTGCCGCTCGCGAACACAAGCAGATAACCGTTGGGACCGATGGTGCGGGCGGGAAATGTCCACTTGGCGGGATTGTCCGGATCGTCGGTGAGGTGCCACCCCTCGAGATTCACCGGCTGCGCCTGTTCATTGTAGAGTTCGATCCAGTCGTTGGCCTGACTGTTTTCGTCGAGAGGCAGGGAACTGCCCGTGGAAACGGCGAGCACTTCATTGATGCGGACGCGCGGTTCGACCACGGGAAGCGTGAACGGCGTCTCCACGGAAAGCCCGGCCAGATCGGTGGCCCGCAGCCGGAATGACACGCTGGTGGTTCCTGCGGGCAATGCCGAGGCGAGGCGCAACTCACCGCCTGCCACGGTGAAAAGACTGTTTTGATCGCTCCCGCTGCCGGCCACGAGCGCGAAAGTATGACGGTCAAACGTATCGGCATCCGTCGCGGAAAGGACGGCGACCGTCTGCCCGGCGATGAGGCCGGAACTGAGCGAAACGGCATTCGAGATAACCGCGGTGGGAGCGTGGGGCTGTTCCAGGGTCACGGTGAACGTCTTCTCAAGAAAACGGGCGGCATCCGTATTGTCCGTGGCGCGCGCCCGGATCGCATAGGCGGTGCCGGGCGTCCCGGACGTGAAATTGAAGGGCTGCGGGAGCAGTTGCCCGCCGGTCAGCGTGAACTTCGCATTGTCCGTGGATCCGGCACCCGGCACCAGTGACAGGGCATGCGTGACCCCCGTCTTCAAATCGGTGACGTTGAACGTGCCGATAAATGCCGTCTGCGAAGGAAAGAAGCGCGCCGGTGTCAGAGTGATGTCATCGGGTGCAGGCGGAATGAAAACGCGCTCCAGTGTCAGGGCCTGCCAGATGGGATTGCGGTCCCCTCCATCATTGGTGCCGAAGAAATTTCCCATCTCCACCGTGACGGGTGATGAGGCGGGCGTGAATTCATAGGAATAGACCGTCGAACGGTTCACCGCATAGGACTGCCCAGGCCGCGCTCCGAGCGAGGTGATCTCATCCACCGCATTCTGGCCGTTGACCCGGATATCCCAGTTCCGGTTTTCCGCCGAATTGCCGGAGATCAGAATCTGCAGTTTGTAAACGATACCCGGGGTGACCGTGAGAGTGGCCATTACCTTCTGGCCCGCCCCGGCATCCGCCCACTTGATGTCGTGCATGATTTCCTCCAGCGCATTGGCGTCCGCGCTCGCGCCATACTCCGGCCTGGTTTGCCAGGGAGTAACGAATTGCGGCCCAAGAAGCGTCGCGCCGGGGATGGATTGATTGTCCGGCGTGAACGTCACCCCTTTCACCGTTCGCACCGGATCGTCCGTGCTGAAGTTGATCGCGTATTCGAACTGGCCGGTGAGATCGAGGGCGGGATCGTCCGGTCCGGTGAACTGCGAGACGGTGCCGAGGAGGACGGTCGTGTTTGCCCGGCACAGGCAGACGCCGGCAAATAAGAGGAAGGCGGAAAGGAGAGGGCGCATGGCGGGGGAAGAGCATAATCAAAGCCCGGAGACCCTCCGATGGGAAGTCTCCGGGCCAGGAAAAAGGGGAGGTATCCGGTGTCGCTAAGGATTGGGATTCACGAACGGATCACGTACCCGGTAGTAGCCGCGCAGCGCATTCACCCGGGGAAGACTGGTATCCGTCCAGGTGGCGTTGCCCTGGGGATTGGGAACGAGGCTGTCCCACGCTTCCTCCCAGAACTGAAGATTCGTGGAAAAGTCCACGCTGTAGGTCTTCCCGGGGGTGCCCCGGGAATTGATTGTCAGAGAATTACCGGCGCGGCTGAGGCCGGTAATCTCAATATCCACGGGCGCGGTTACAGTTTCCAGGGTGAGCCCGCTGAGAATGGCATTTCCGTCCGATCCGGTGGTCGTCGCCGTGCCGTCCAGCACGATGTGCAGGACCGTGTCCGTCGCAGTAAAGGTGTAGCCGATCGCGCTGCCGGTGATGCGCGGCGCAGCAATTCCCCCCTGCGCGATCGACGGATTGAATTCATCCATGATGAGAGTCCCCTGCACGGAGACATCGAATGCACGGCCTGTGCAGCATCCTTCGCCGAACATCAGTTGAAGTTTGTACTGCTGGCCCACGGTGAGGCCGGAGAGATCCACTTTTACGGCGCGGAGATTCGGGTCTGCATTGTCGGTATTCGCCCAGCGAATCGATTTAAAGAGAGTCGAAAGCGCCGCATCCTCCGGTGACCCGAAGAAGGTTGCCGAATCAAAGGCGGGTGCTTGCTGCGGGGCGCTGAGCACGATGCCCGGCGCGTCGTCCGCAGTGAAAAGAGCGTCATGGATTTGGCCCGGCGCTCCGTTGGTTCCTGCATTGAATGCATACAGGAAAGTGCCCGAGAGATCGAGCCCCTCACCCGCATCCGCGCCGAATACACGCGACACATATGCTGCGCCCGGTGTGCTGGCAGCGGAGCCCGGATTGGAGCCGTTCATAAGCTCCGTGATATCGTTGTATCCGTCTCCGTCGGAATCAAGGCTGGCCGGATTGGAATGGTAAATGTTCACTTCGTCTCCGTCTGAAATTGTGTCGCCGTCGCTGTCCGTGCTCTTCGGATTGGAGCCGTAGGTAATAACCTCCACGCCGTC
>DATAIE010000947.1:0-5006 GCA_036262875.1 Verrucomicrobiales bacterium | reverse complement strand
AGGGTGCGAGGCACTGCGTTACCTCTCCATGACAGATCTGATCCTCGGCACCCGCGGCAGCGAACTCGCTCTGACTCAAACGGAAATGACCACGGCGGCGCTGGCCGCTGCATGGCCTCAATTGCGCGTGCGCCGCGAAATCATCAAAACCTCCGGCGATCTGCGCCCGGATTTGAAACTGGCTGAGTTCAGCCGCGGAGATCAGCCGGTGCTCGACAAAGGCATCTTCACCAAAGAGCTCGAGCAGGCTCTCCAGGCGGGGGCTATCCATGCCGCCGTGCACAGTCTGAAGGACGTGCCCACTCTTCTCGGTGAGGGATTCCGCATCGCCGCGGTTCTGCCGAGGGCTCCCGTTCAGGATGTGCTCCTCTCCAAAATCCCCGGTGGACTCGACGCCCTGCCCGCGGGCAGTACCGTCGCCACCAGCAGCGTGCGGCGTGCCCGGCTCCTGCAATGGCTGCGCCCGGACCTGACGGTCACCGACATCCGCGGCAACGTTGCCACCCGGATCAAAAAGGTGGCCGGCGATCCGTCCGCCACCGCGCTGCTGCTCGCGCGCGCAGGCCTCGAGCGCCTCGGCCTTTTTGCCGAATCCCTCACCGGCTTCGGCGCTCCCCTTTATCTTACCATTCTCGATCCCGCCGTTTTCCCCCCCGCCGCCAGCCAGGGCGCGGTGGCGATCGAAACTTACGGCGAAAATCCGGAACTGAGCGCCATCCTCGCGGCCATCAATGACACGGCCACCTTCCGCGCCATCACCGCCGAGCGGCGTTTTCTCGAGCTCCTCAAAGCCGGCTGCCAAACGCCTGTCGGCGTCCATACGACCCTCGGCCCCTCCGGCGACCTGCACATGAAAGCGCTCGTTTTCCCCGATGCCGGCGGCTCTCCCTCCCGCTCCGAAGCCTCCGGCCCCGCCTCCGATCCCCTCGCTGTTGCCGCCACGCTCTTTTCCTCTCTTTCCTGAGGTTGGACGTTTGGAGTTTGAAGTTTCTCACTCTCCCTCGGCCCGCGTGGCCACCGCCGCATCACACCCTGCGTCCAGGACGGCATTGATCACCCGCTGCTGAAGCCCGCCCGCCGCCGTACTGTCACAGTTCACCACCACGTAGCGGCATTCTTTTTTCAGTTCGATCAACTTTGCCGTCAGATCACCAAGGGCGATGGCTTGATTGTTCAGCAATATCTGCTGCGATTCACGCGAGGTGATGGTTACGATGTGAGCGCGTTCGATCGGCTTCAGGCTGGACCCGCTCACCGGCAGTTCCACCCGATAGCCGGAGCGCACGACAAACGTGCTGTTCATCAGGAAGAACACCATGAGCAGCAGCACCACATTGAGCAGCGGCGCCAGATAGAGGAAATCCGGACGGATTCGGATGGTGCTGTGCAGTTTCATGCCCTCCCCGTTTTTAACGGTTCACTTCCCGGATGCCTTGCGGCGCTTTTCCTCCGCGACCGCGAGAGCAGCCTCCTTGAATCCGACGATGTCCGTCGTTTCCCGGCTCTGCATGATCATGTTCACCACCTCGATGCCGGCGCGCTCCATATCGTGCATCATGTTTTTCACGACCGACGCAAGGTAGGCGTAAATGACGTAGGCGGGGATGGCGACCGCGATCCCGGCCGCAGACGTGACCAGACTGCGATAGATGCCGCGGGACATCTCCGTCGCCGTCGCAAATCCGTTCTGGGATACGGGCCCGAACGTATCCACCAGACCCAGCACCGTCCCGAGCAGGCCGATCAGCGGCGCAATGTAAGCAATCGCCACCAGCACCGTCAGGTGCCGTTCAAGGCGTGGCACCTCCAACTGCCCCGCCTCCTGCACAATCGACCGCAATTCCTCCCGCGGGGCTTCCGGCCTCATTAATACAGATTTCATGACCCGTGCCACGGGACCGGGCGTTCCCGAACTGACGGTCAGGGCCTCCACGTAGTTCTTCCGGTTGATCAAATTTCCCACGCCCTGCAAGAGATCCTGCACGACCACCGTAGAACGGTGGAAGTGGAAAAACCGCTCCAGAAAAATAGCCAGGGCCAGCAGGCTGCAGGCCAGCAGCAGAAATATGAGCGGTTGTCCCTGGCTGATTAGTTCCTTCATTGGAACGCGGATCGTATCAAGTGGTGTGCCACCGGCAACTGCCGATTGCATGAGAAAACTTAACAGACGTTAATGGTTCTGGCGAGTTAAATCATGCACTTTTTGGCCCTTGCGCGCAGGTGCCCACTCCCCGGCACGGGCCAATAATACGGTCGTTCCCGTATAAAAGGATGGCTCCCCGCGCTGTCCTTGTGGCATGGAAGGAGGCTCCCTCACGCTTTTCCATGAATTACACTCACCCCCCGGCCTCCGGTCCGCAGCCCTCCAGGGAGTCCGGGGAATTCGAGTCCGCCCGGCGGAAAGCCTACTGGCGAATCCTCCCGCTCCTGTTCATCAGCTACATGGTCGCCTACGTCGACCGGCAGAATGTGGCGGTGGCCAAGCTCACGATGGCCCAGGATCTCCCGGCGTTTGACGATGCGGTGATCGGATTCGGAGCCGGGATCTTCTTTTGGGGATACCTCCTGCTGGAGGTCCCCGGAACCCTCATGGTGGAGCGTTGGAGCGCCCGGAAATGGATCACCCGGATTATGTTCACCTGGGGAATCATGGCCGGATTGACGGCGTTCGTGAAAACGCCGTTTCAGTTCTACGTCGTGCGTTTCCTCCTCGGACTGGCCGAGGCGGGGTTTTTCCCTGGAGTGATCGTCTACCTCAGCCATTGGTTCACCAGCCGCGACCGGGCCCGCGCGCTGGCTATTTTCTTTTGCGCCAGTCCCCTGGCCCAGATCGTCAGCCCCCTGGTCAACCGCATGCTTTTGCCCATTGGTGTTAGCCCGGAAGGTCTGGCAAAGCTGCACATGGACGGTCAGGAACCCGTGCCCCACCTCCTGGGCATGGCGGGGTGGCAATGGGTCTATGTTCTCTGGGCCGTTCCCGCTATCGTCCTTGCTCTCGTCGTCTTTTTCGTCCTCACGGACAAGCCGGCCCAGGCCAGGTGGCTTACCCCCGGGGAGCGCGGAGCCCTGGAAACCGCTTTGGAGAACGAACGCGCCCTCACCTCCGGGGGACAGCGCATGGGCGTGGTGCAGGCTCTCCTCCACCCGCGCGTGCTGCTGCTCGCGGCGGGCATGTTCTGCGCCGTCACCGCCACCTACTCGGTGGAGTTTTTCATGCCCACCATCCTCAAGGAATGGTATTCGCTCGACCTCAGCCGGCTCACCTGGCTCATTATCCTTCCGCCTGCTCTGGCCATGATCATCCAGCCTCTCACGGGCTGGAGTTCGGATCACCACGGGGAGCGGCGGTGGCATGCGGTCATCCCGATCATGGTTTCTGCGGTTTGCATGGCGCTGTTGCCGTTTTCACACGGGAACCAGGTCCTGACTGTTTGCCTGTTCATGCTCCTGCTGGCGGGATGCAAAGCCTACATGCCGGCCTTTTGGTCGCTGCCCAACCTTTTCCTGACCAACGCCGCCGCGGCTGGCAGTATCGGTCTCATCAACTCGATTGGCAATCTCGGGGGCTCCTTTGGGCCCTCCGTTCTGGGGGCGATGCGATCCGGGACCGGTTCCTTTCACGCCGGCCTTTACTGCCTCTCCGGCTGCCTCCTTATCTCCGCCATCCTCATCTTTTGGATTGCCACCGTTTGCCGGAGGCGGAGCTAGGCCGGACAAATCGTCTCCAGACGCGGTTGAAAGACCGCCGTCCGACCGGAAGTTTAGGGGAAACCCCCACATGCCATGAGCACCGAATCTCCGCCCGCCGTGCCACCTGCTGCTGTTCCCCCGAAGGAACAGACCGAGGCCGGCAATTATTTTGTGGCGAATTACCCCCCGTTTTCCTTTTGGACCCAGGAGGCGACAAAGGACGCCCTGGAACAATTGGAGCAGCCCGCCCCCGTGGATCGCCCCCTCGGGATTTACTTCCACATTCCATTTTGCCGGAAACGCTGCCACTTCTGCTACTTCCGGGTCTACACGGACAAGAACGCCGAGGACATCAAAAAGTACATCGATGCCGGCATCACGGAAATGGAGCGCGTGGCCGTGAAGCCTTATGTCGCAGGCCGGAAGCCCCAGTTCGTCTATTTCGGCGGCGGCACTCCCTCCTACCTGTCCGTTTCGCAGCTCAATAACCTCACGGACCGCATGAAGGCGCTCTTTCCCTGGGATGAGGCCCAGGAGGTGGCCTTTGAGGCGGAGCCGGGCACGCTGACAGAAAAGAAGCTCGATGCCATTCGAGCCCTCGGCGTTACCCGCCTGAGCCTGGGAGTCGAGAACTTCGACGATCACATTCTCGAGATCAATGGCCGCGCCCACCGCTCCGGCGAAATCGACCGCGCCTACAAGCACGCGCGGGCCATCGGCTTTCCGCAGATCAATATCGACCTCATCGCGGGCATGGTGGAGGAGACGGAGGACAACTGGAAGCGCTGTGTGGAAAAGGCGCTCGAGATGCAGCCGGACTGCCTGACCATCTATCAAATGGAGATCCCGTATAACACGACGATCTACAAGGAGATGAAGGCGGCGGGTAAACTCGTGGCACCCGTGGCGGACTGGCCAACGAAACGCCGCTGGGTCAGTGAAGCCTTTGCCACCTTCGAGGCCGCCGGGTATTCCGTCAGCAGCGCCACCACCGTGGTGAAGAATCCGGAGAAAACGAAATTCGTGTACCGGGACAGTCTGTGGAGCGGCGCGGACCTGCTGCCACTCGGCGTCGCGTCCTTCGGAATTCTCGGCGATGTGCATGTCCAAAACCACGCCGACATTCTTCCCTATCAGATGCTGGTGGACAGCGGCAAAATGCCTTATTACCGCGCCTACCGTACCAATGCGGAGGAGCGTTTCATCCGCGAATTCATCCTCCGGCTGAAGCTGGGCCGGGTGAAGGCCGGCTACTACATCGAGCGCTACGGCATCGATCCCCGCGAACGTTTTGCCCCTCAGTTGGGCTGGCTGTG
>DATAIE010000946.1:0-7813 GCA_036262875.1 Verrucomicrobiales bacterium | reverse complement strand
GGAAAATCGATGCGTCAGATCGCCGCACCGCTGCCTCCCAAAAAAAACGCATCAAAAAAACGCGGCAAGGCAAAATCCGCCCTGCACCCCATGCCCCGTTTCGTGGAACCCATGAAAGCGAAACTGGCCTCCCATCCTCCTCCCGGCAAATGGCTCTACGAGATAAAATTTGATGGCTGGCGGGCTCTGGCGCTCAAAAGCGGCACCACCGCCCAACTCTTCTCCCGCAATCACAAGGAACTTTCCGCGAAGTTCCCGGAGATCGTGGATGCACTCGGCAACCTCCCGGGAAAGGACGCGATTCTCGATGGCGAGATTGTCGCCGTCGACGGCACCGGCCGCTCCTCATTCCAACTGCTTCAGGCTTACGACATCGGCACGGAGCGGCCTCCGCTTCTCTACTACGTTTTCGATCTGCTTCAGTTCGACGGACATGACCTGACCACCCTTCCCCTCATGGAAAGAAAGGCAGCGCTCGAAAAGCTTTTAAGAAAACAAACCGGAATCATCCGCTACTCAGCCTCACTCGGACACGATGGAACGGAGTTGATGGAAAAAGCCCGGCAACTGAACATCGAAGGGCTCATTGGAAAACGCCCGGACTCCCTCTACGAAGCGGGCAGCCGCAGCGGCGCATGGATCAAACTCAAGATCCACCAGGAGCAGGAGTTTGTAATCGGAGGCTATACCGATCCCGGGGGCAGCCGCCAGTCCTTCGGGTCGATCATCGTTGGCTACTATGCCGGCAAAAATCTGATGGCAGCAGGCAAGGTCGGCACCGGCTTCGACCGGGCGCTCCTCGGCAGCCTCCAGGCACGGTTTGAAAAAGCCGCGTCCCGCGACTGTCCCTTTGCCAACCTCCCCGCCGGCGAGCGGGGGAAGTGGGGACAGGGCATCACGGCCGCGGACATGAAACGCTGTCACTGGCTCAAACCGCGGCTGGTTTGTCAGGTGAAATTTTCCGAGTGGACCCGCGACGGCCGGTTGCGCCAGCCTGTCTTCCTCGGCCTGCGTCCTGACAAAAAAGCCGCGGAGGTGATCCGTGAAATTCCGGTCTGACCGCCATGCCCTCGAAAGCCACTACACTCGATATCGAAGGCACTGCTGTGGCCGTAACCAATCTGGATAAGGTTTTCTATCCGGCCACAGGATTTACCAAAGGCGACGTCATTGATTACTACCTGCGCATCGCCCCGGTCCTTCTGCCTCATTTGAGCCGCCGACCCATCAGCCTGAAGCGTTATCCGGATGGTGTGGAAGGCATGTTCTTCTACGAAAAGCAGTGTCCGTCCCATCGGCCCAAATGGATGAAAACAGCAAGGGTCGCGAAAAAAGAGGGAGGCAGCGTCGACTACTGCGTCCTGGATGATCTTCCTTCGCTCGTTTGGGCCGCCAATATGGCGGACCTGGAGCTGCACACTTTTCTGCACCGCGCACCGGCGCTCCAGCGCCCCACGGCTGTGGCGTTCGATCTCGATCCTGGCCCTCCTGCCGATATCCACACCTGCTGCCGCGTCGCGATGGAACTCAAGAAACTGCTGGATTCCCTGGAGCTCGAGAGTTTCCCCAAAACCTCCGGCTCCAAAGGGCTCCAGGTTTACGTTCCCCTGAATACCGCCATTCATTACGACCGCACCAAAGCCTTCGCCCGCATCATCGCAGGCATTCTGGAGGAGCGCCTGCCGGAAATCGTCATTTCCCACAGCATGAGCAAAAACCTCCGCAAAGGAAAGGTGTTTGTCGACTGGAGCCAGAACGACGACAAGAAAACCACCGTCACTGTTTATTCACTCCGGGCCAAAGAGCACCCCACTGTTTCCACCCCGCTGCTTTGGAAAGAGGTGAACGCAGCGGCCTCCAGAGAAAAAGCCCTTTCCTTCACCAGCGATACCGTTCTCCGCCGTGTCAAAAAACAGGGCGACCTCTTCGCGCCGGTGCTCACAATAAAACAAAAGCTGCCTTCGCTCAAATCACTCACCGCGACATCGTGAAAAAGTCACCACAGCACTGACAGTTCCTTTGACCCGAGCGCCAGATGCTTGCCCTCGGGCCACACACGGCACAGCGCCACCACAGCCGCGCGGGCGCCTTTATAGTCTCCGCTCTCTTTTGTCGCCATCGCAAGGGACAACAAAAAACGGCCGGCGGCCTGTCTCTCGTTGGCGCTGCATTTCACAGTAACTCCCTCCGCCAGTCTCTTTCCCTCCTCCCAGTCTTTCCGGCCCTCACAAATCATGAGTTTGACCGCCACGGCGCGCGGATTGTCCTCTGCGTCAAACGGCAGGGAATCGATCAACTCCCAGGCCTCGGAATAAAGTCCAAGGAGGAGTTTCGCCTCCGCGTGTGCGAGTTGTTGTAGTGGAGGAGCCATCACGCGTTTGGACGAAGCCTCCCTCTCGTGTAAGTATACGCGTCCGTGGTCATTCGATGGAGCCATAGTTGCATAAGGCGGGCAGGCCTGCGGGGCACAGGTGGTTTGCATCCTGTGCCCCGCACGGGAGTCAATTTTGTGTGCCTCGAACTCTAAACGGCGACCGGATTTTCGTGCATCGCGTCTTCATTGCTTTCACTCGTCGCGATCTCGCTCAGGATCTCATCTGCGGCCTCCTCCTCACTGAGGATTTCGTGAAGGATAGACTGCGCCTCGTCGTAGCCCAGCAAACCCGCCCAGGTAGCCAGACAGCCATAGGTGGCCATTTCGTAGTGCTCCACCTTCTGCGCGGAGCAGATCAGGGCAGCGTCGAGCGCGGCGGATCCCATAAACTCGCCGGCGACTTCGTCTCCCTCCTTGAGCAGCCCCTTCGTGGCCTCACATGTTTTGCGGCGCGGACTCTCGTCAAACAGCGCAAAAACGCTTTCCACTTTAGTCACGTGTCCCTCGGTCTCCTCAAGGTGGTTTTCAAAAGCGGTGCGGAGTTCAGCGCAGCCGGCGGCTTCCGCCATTTTGGGCAGCGCCTCCGTTATGCGGTGTTCCGCGTCATAGATGTCGGCGAGTGTATCGATAAACAGGTCTCTGAGAGTTTTCATGGGTAGTTGGTGTGGTTCGGTTGGACCCGCGGTCCCTGCACGAGCAGGACCACCCGACTGCGCTGCCGGGCTTGCCTCTTTCCGGCACCACCGGTCACCCGATGCACGAATTTCCCGTCACGGTCGTTGCGGAAAGCAAGCCGCCGGGATTCGGCAGGCCTCCCATGACGGGCATGCTTCCGGCAGCGTCGGGAAGCCCCTCTCAAAATGAAAAAGACATCACCCGTTCGTCGATCGCGCCGCCTTTCGAGCTCATCTGTTTGGAACCATCCGCAGGAAGTCGCCCGCCGGCCCGGTAACAGACCGGTGTCTTCAGAGAACCGGACAGGGTGCGAAAGCTTCACCGGCATCCATGATGAACCGGAGCCCATTCGCTCAGACAGCGAGCCATTTAATCCTGCTCCCTGTTCTCTTGAAAGGAAGCGGGCGCAGGCATGAAAGGCATGCCCTGGCACGGCCCCATTACTTCCGCCAAACGGCAGTCCGGACGGCCGCAGAATGATGAAATCAAATTTTACAACGGGCCGGGTTGAGGCTAATCTCTGCCTCATCATGGTTCCCTGCCGTCCATTTTTGCTGCCTGTCACCACCCTTTGCGGGTTGGTGGCTTGTGTAGCGCTGGCTGCGGATGCCCCGTCCGACCCGTTGTCGAAGCTGCGCTCGGAGTGGCGCACTCAGGTGGAAAAGGACACGAAGCTGCTTCGTGAGCGGTATGCACAAAATCTCCAGAAACTTGAGAAGGAAATGGCTGCGGGCGGCGACTATGCCGGTGCCGCAAAAGCACGCGCCGAGCGCCGCAAGGTGGTGGCCTGTGCGGAGGTGCTCGAAACGGCACCCAAAGTACCCTCCGCAGTTCCCGACGGAGAGCCGGTGATCCTCGAAGCGGCCAATGCCATCGTTTCGGGAACGGTTGCTTACAATGCGGCCAACGGAGTGCTTTCCGGACTTCGCACGGCGGGAGCCGTGGTGAGCTGGCTGCTTCCTCCGGGGCTCAAGGCTGGCGGATACGAAGTGGAGTTGACCTATTCCTGTCCGCCGGAGGGCGGTGGCGAGTTGATGCTCAAAGAGGACCGCTACACTTTGAACCGCGTGTTGAAGGGAACCTCCAGTTGGGACCTCTACCAGACTGAGGTCATCGGAACACTCCGCCTCATTGCCAACAGCCGGCTGCTGGAACTCTCCGCAGTCGCTGTGAAAGGCACGGAACTGCTGCATCTCAAATCCATCCGGCTGCTGCCGGCAGCGGACCGCAAATGATGCGCACCGTATTGATTCTCGCCCTCGCCCCTTTCCTCGTGACCGTTCCACCGGCACGCGGACAGACGCCTCCGGCCCCGGCCAAAGAAGCACCGCCAGCGCCCGCTCCGGAGCTCTCCCAGCCGCCCGAACTTATTGCGCTGCGGGCACGCTACGCCGAGAGCATCACCGCGGCTGATCAATCCGTCACCAGCCGGTGGGCCGCCGGCCTCGCCGCTCTCGAAAAGACCCGCGCCGCCGCCGAGGACTATGCCGGTGCCGAACGGCTGCGCCGCCGCCGGGAGGAATCTCTCGTCGTCGCAGGTGCAGAGGATGGTCGTGTTCCCATTCGCCTGACCTCGAAAGAAGTGGCCAGGAAAGGCTCCGGACTGAAGGAGGATGAGAAGACGGGGATCATTACCATCTTCAGCAGCGGTGCCTCGATCGACTGGGACATTTCCGGAAACATCAAAGGGGCTTACGAAGTCCGGCTGACTCACGCGGTGGCCGGGAAGAAGGACCGCACCGCCGAAATCACGCCCTTCGTCCGTCCGGCAAACGGTGAACGTCATCTCAAAAAGAGTTCAGACGAGTCCGGCCCCCGCAGCGGCCTGCTCTCGTTTCAAAGCGTCAGCAACCTCAAAGGAACGGACTCCTTCATCCTCTGCCGCGAAATCGTCTCCACCGGCGGTCCCAACGAATGGGCCACGGTTTCCATGGGCCGGCTGGAAATTTCAGGCCGCATCGCAAAGTTCAAGCTCGTCGCTGACGAGTCGGGCACAGAGGCGCTGCGCTTTTCATCACTGGAACTCGTTCCGATTCCTCCGCTCACGGCTATCGAGGACGGCACAGGAAAGCTCACCAAAGCCCGGGACATTTTTGACAAGGAGTTTCGCAACCTGACTCAATCCCCCAATAATCACTACCGCGAGTCCCTCACTCAACTCGAACTGCAGGCGCAGCGTGCAGGCGATACAGATGCCTTCCTGCGCATCCGTGACGAGAAAACGACGCTTCTCAGCACCCCTGCCCAGCTTGCGCTGGGTGAACAGGCGTCAAAAGGCGCCCCGCTCGTTCTTGATGCCGGCCTCTCGATCAACTGCTACTGCCAGGGCGATATTCTCCCGGATCCAGGCCGCAAATGCCTGACCCGGCTGCGGCCGGCCGGAAGTGCCAAAGTGACTTGGAAACTGCCGGCTTATCATGTCGGCTCCGGAACCTACTCTGTGGAAATCAAGGGCCGGGTCCAGTTGAACGGAGGCGGCACCGCCACTCTTCAAGCCCTTGGAAAAGCCAACGCGGTGGCCGGTCCGGCCGTCAAGGTGGAGGTAAAACCGGTCCTGGCCGCTGACGCAAAACCAAAGAAACCCGAATCCGGGTCGGAACCGGTGACTCCTGAAAACCGCACCATCGAAGCGGGGTCCGTCGTCGTTGGAAAAGGGGCTGAGTCCCTGGTCTTGACAGTAACGGGCCTGACTCATCCGGATGGGTCTCTCATGGATCTCTCGCAGGTCGTCCTCCGCCGGACGGGAGACGCACCGCTCCCCGGCAAAAAGCCATGATTTCGTTTCGATTCCCCGCCCTCTCTGTTGTTGCGGTCACCGCGACCGCCTGCCTCGCGGGCGCGGCTGAGGAAGTCAAGCCGGACAAAGACCTTCCCGCTCTGGAGGCCCGTCTCCAGGTTGACAGGGCCTCGGCGATTCGTTCAAGACTCGTTCTCTATACAGACGAACTGCAAAAGCTGCTCTCCCAGTATACCACCGCCGGAGATTCTGATTCAGCCGCCGCCGTTCAGGAGGAAATGAAGACGGTGCAACTGGCCGTCAAACGGCTCACGGCGATCGCAAAAGGCGAGTCGGAGCCGCCGGAAGCCGGCGAGGCAAAGGAAACCAGCGAAACCGCTCTCGCCGCGAAACGAATCAACGCCATCATCGCAAGATTTTCGAAGGCCAAAACGGACCCTTCACCCCTTTCCGGAAATGTCCCCTCCGGACAGGCCCACCAGCGGATTTTGAAGATGGAAAAAGCAGGCCGGAACAAGGAATACTCAAGCAGTGAGGGTTCCGCCTATTGGGGCTACGAGTCGAGCTTTGCCACCTGGAGCCTCGACAACCTCATCCCGGGCGAATACGAAATCATCCTTCGTTACACCGGTTCCAAATGCGGCGGCAATGCCACGGTCAAAATCGGAAAACAGTCCTTTCCTGTGGCCGTGCCGGTCTCTGACAAAATAAAAGGCGAGGCCAAACTCACCGCCGGGATCGTCAAAATCACGGAGCCGGGAACTGACATCCGCGTGCAAAGCAACGGCCGCGCCAAGGATGCCAGCACGCTTTGGAATTTGAAGGAGGTCGTCCTTCAGCCTGTTGCCAGGCACTAACCGTTCACGATGCCGACGCAGCCAGCAGCGCTCATCACCGGCGGTGCCGGCGGCCTGGCCGCTGCGCTGCGTGACGAACTGACCGGCGCAGGCTGGCAGGTCCACGCCCCCTCACGTTTCGAACTCGACGTCACGGATTCAGAGCAGGTTAGGCATTTTTTCTCCGGCCTGACAAGACTGGACCTGCTTGTTAACAACGCCGGAATACGCCGGGACGCCCTCCTCCTCAACCAGCCCGTGGAAGACCGTGATGCCGTCCTCGATGTCTGCCTCCAGGGAGCTTTTTTTTGTTCCCGGGCCGCCGCCCGTCTCATGCAACCCCAGGGGACGGGGCATATAGTAAACATCGGCTCACATTCCGCCTTCACCGGTCCCGCGGGACAAACCGCCTACGCCGCCGCTAAAGCGGGACTCATCGCTTTCACCCGGTCGCTCGCGTCTGAACTGGGCCCGCATGGAATTCGTGTGAACTGCGTCCACCCGGGCTGGCTGGAAACGCCCTTTACCGCGGGAGTTCCGAAGGAGGTCAGCCGCCGCGCCCTTGAAGAGCACGTTCTCGGCAGATTCAACACCCCTGCCGAAGCCGCCCGCTTCATCGTCTTTCTGCACTCCCTGTCCGCTGTTTCCGGTCAGGTGTTCCAACTCGACAGCCGTACGGGGCACTCCGGGAGGTAGCCCGGAAATTTACCTCCATTGGGGGGGGCCCGGAATGTTCAAAAATGCGACATTTAAGATTTGCGGAACAATGGGCATGGGTTATAATTTCCAGACTTTTCAAAAATTTAATCACTTCTAGGCCTTGCTGCCATGCCTGAATCGGCCACAAACCAACAACTTAATAGAGGAACGCGACTTCACGCCGCCTCACTCCTTTATTTTTTGAGCCGATTTGCTGTCGTGGCATTCGTCTTCACCGTCCCGACGCTCTATTTCCTAAAAGGACAGGTTCAAGTGCCTCTCGTGGCGGGGGGAGCGGCCGGAGTGGTGGCCCTTCTGGCAGCCTATTACATTACCGCTGCTCCGCTCCGCTGTGCGGCGTGCGACAATCCCGTTCTGATGGAAAACGGAAACCGGAAACACCCCTATGCGAAGCGCATTCCGGGGCTGAGCCACCGCGCCCGCGTCGCATGGGATGTCCTTTTGAAACCCAGCTATCAGTGCATGTACTGC
>DATAIE010000945.1:0-2181 GCA_036262875.1 Verrucomicrobiales bacterium | reverse complement strand
GCACGATATTCGTGCACGGTGACTGCTGCTGCGTGGCGTGTTTGATCTCCACGATCCGGGTGTAATCGTGATCGTTCGGATAGTTCACCTGCATGGCGGGCTGCCAGAACCCCGGCTTCCCCGCGATGCTTTCACGGCCCTTCAGACGCTCGGCAGTGAAGGACTCCATTTCGAATCTCAGCGAACGCCACGGCAGACGCCCGTAGCAGTAGTCAAAATAGGCATCCACCGGACCGGTGTAGATGATGTGCCGCGCCTCGTAGTGCTGCCGGGCCTCGCGAAAGTCCGTTTCCAGCCGGATCGTCAATCCGGGGGACGCTTCCACCATTTGCTCGAACAGATAGTTGTAGCCCAGTTTCGGGAGTGCCTGAAACTCCTCCCGCAAATAGCGGTCGTCGCGCGTGGTGCGGATGGGAATCCGCGCCGTGACAGAGGCATCGAGGTCCCGCGGATGGCGGTGCCAGTGCTTGATCGTATATCCGCGGAAAAACTTTTCGTACAACTCATGCCCGGCCTGCGAGAGGATCACTTCCTCGCTGTTCTTCGGCGCATCGATCGGCACCCGCTTTTCCGCCAGCCACGTCTTGAACTCCTCCTCCGTGGCGCCGCGGCCTATGAGCTGCTCGAACGTCGTCAGATTGACCGGGAAGCTCCAGTAGCGGCCATCCGTCCAGCTTTGGATGCGGTAGTCGACCGGCTGCCATTCCGTGAACCGGGAGAGATACTCCCGCACCAGACGGCTGTTGGTGCGGAAATAATGCGGTCCGTAGGTGTGATAGAGCACCCCGTTCCGGTCTGCACAGTCCCATGCATTGCCGCCGATGTGCGGCCGCTTTTCCACCACCACGCATTTCAATCCGTGCGCACACAGGCGTTCGGCCAGCACCATGCCGGAGAAGCCGGCACCGGCGATAAGGACATCTGTTTTTTCCTTCAAACCTCTGGGGGGGGATGGCGGAAGGGCATCGAATGCGACCGTGTTAGAGGAGTGCCGCACCGCTATGGCACCGGCAGAGTGTCTGTCGACGCTGCCGCCCCTGGTCGATTGCCTTTTTCGCAGGCAGAACCAGACTCGGGAACGGGTTTGTCATCGCAGGCGGCATAGGGTGGCTTGCTGCACAATGGCACACCGCCTGCCCGGAAGCGGGCGGTGCTATGGAGGGGGATCTCAGCGTCAGGCTGCGCTTCGGGGCAGAGCCTGCACGCGCGGATCACGCCCGCTGAGGAGCGTGAGGATGGACACCTCCACTTCGTGAGGCGATCCGAGAAATTCAAGAAGAACACGCACCCGCTGCGCTCCGGGCAGCACCTGGGTGACCGTAACTGCCTGTCCGCGGAGCGGTCCGGCCACGACATCCACGGCATCCCCGGGCCGGATGGGCGAGGCCACCGTCACGGTCTCCTGCGCGTCCACTGCTGTACGCAGCTCGGTGATTACCAGCTCCGGCACCGCGCCAAAATCCTCCATGAATGAAAGGACCTGGCTGACGAACGGGGTCGCCGCCACCTGCCGGACATTCAGCGGCGCATACCTTACAAACAGATAGCCCGGAAAAAGCGCCTCCACATACCAAACCCTCCCCCGCGTCGTTTGCTTTTGATGCCGGATGCGCGGGCAGAAGGCCTCGAATCCCGCTGCTTTCAAATGCTGGGCCGCAAGATGTTCGCTCTTTGGTTTCCCGCGGACGCACCGCCACTTCTCGGCGCTGTCGGAAAGGGTGTCTGAGGTGTTCATAGGTTAGTCCAGTAATCCGGTTATCAATGGCATCACCGACCGGCTGCGTGCGTGCCACTGCGACAGCTTGCCAATCCGGTCCCGGAAAAATTCGCCCCGCTCGGAGTTCACCTCTGTCGCGAGAGCATTCAGCCTCGCCAGTCGGTCCGCCCCGCTGTCGACCCGCGGCTGAATTTCCTCCCGGATAAAACCGGCGGCCAGTTTCTTCAGTTCGGTTTCCGCGGCGTAATGATCCCGCCGGTCTCCAGGGGAATACACCAGTTTCACCGCTCCAAAGGCCCGCAATACCTTGAGGCCCTGGCTCGCCGATCCCTTGCTGAGATTCAATCGTGTCACCAGCGCATCCAGAGGGAGTGGTTCGGGAGCGATAAACAGCAGCCCGTAAATCTCCCCTACCGATTTCGGCATCCCCAGCAGTTTTACCGCCGTGACGAACACCCCAATCA
>DATAIE010000944.1:0-6726 GCA_036262875.1 Verrucomicrobiales bacterium | reverse complement strand
CAGCCCCTTCACCCTCGTCGGCGTCACCGGCACTTCACAGAGCATCATCGCGCGAATCTATCCTCCGGTGAACTACCCGCAGTTCTTCAACGCCAGCCTCCCCGCCACGACAAACCTGATCCTGCCTCCAATCACCGACGTGTATGTCGGGGGCATTTTTGTGAACTCCGGCGGCAATGTGATGCGGAACATCGCGAAGCTGAACAACTCCGGCTCCGTGGATTCACGTTTCGATACCGGGACCGGCGCTTCGAGCGACAGCCTTGTGGGCGTGGTGCGCCAGGGAACCGGCGGCGTGATGGCCGGCGGAGATTTCATTTCCATGAACGGGATTCCCCGCGCGGGAGCAGTGCTCCTCACAACGGCCGGGGCGGTGGATCCCAGCTTCAACGCCGACCTTACCACCGACTGATTTTGATATGAGATTGTCTGCGGGAAAACTGGAATTCTGCGGTCGCCTCTTCATGGGGACGGCCGCGTGCATTTCCCTGTACCTCGCCTGCGCCGCTCTCGGACGGGTGCCGCTGCCCGGCTGTGAAAGCGGTTCTCCCTGCGACAGCGCCCTTCAATCTCCGTGGGCGTTCCTGTTCGGGCTGCCGGTCAGCTTTCCCGGTTTCCTGCTCTATGCACTGGCACTGCAGTTGAGCGGAGCTTTCGTCCGCCGCACAGGTGTTCTGGCGGGCCTGCAGGGAGGGGCAGCCCTCGCCGCTGTAGTGGCAGCCGCCATTTGGTTCAGCGCTTTGCAAGTCTTGACGGTGCATTCCCTGTGCCTGTGGTGCTCGCTCACTCATGGATTCGCCACGGGAGGCGCTGTCCTCCTCTGCGCCGCCAGGATGCGGTATCCTGTCGCCGGCGGAGCAAAGGCCCCCCGCGTCAAACGCGCCTCCCTCTCCGGGGCCCGCTTCCTGGTCGCCGGCACCGCACTCGCCTGCGTGGGCCTGCTCGCCGCGGGGGCGCGGTCCAGTGCCCTCAACAAACCGGATACGACGCAGGCACCCGGCCTGCAGTTTTCGATCGCCGCGGAACCGGCACCGGCCCTCAAAGGACTGCCCGTGTGCGGCGGGAAATTTCATGTGAACCCCGAGGACTTTCCGGTCCTCGGACACGAAGCTCCAGCCGCACGCACCGTGATCCTGCTGAGCGACTACACCTCCAGTCTGTGCCGGCAATATCATTCGGCCATCGAGACGTCCATGCCTGCCGGCGAAGATCCCGTGCAGGTCATCGTATTGCCCGCCGCCCTCACACCGGACGCAAAGGAAATTCAGCGTGTGGTGCTCACCCTGTATCATACGGACCGCAAGGCATGGCGCTCTCTGTCCGCATTGATTACATCGGGCCAGATTCCCGCGGAGCCCGCCGCGGTGCAGCGCGTCGCCCGCAAGCTGGCGGGTGCTCAAAAATGGACGGGGGCACAGGAAGCGAACGAAGAACGGGTGGAACAGTTGATCGAACTTGCAGCCTCCCTGCTTGAGGAAACGCATGGAGACGCGGGTTCCATCCCGGTCCTGATCTCCGGCAGCCGCACTCTGCTTCCCTCCGCGCCGGACATGAATGAACTGCTCGCCTTCCTGAACGCCGGTGCCCAGCAGACATCCGCCACCGCTCAATCAAAAGGCACCCCGGCCATGTCTCCTCCGGAAGCCGAAACTGTCCCGGGCCTTCCCTCCGGGTTCTGATTTTACTAACACATCCCCTGATTATGAAGTTCAAATTTCTCAGCCCGCTCGTGTTCGCCGCTGTGCTGCCACTGATGGCAGGCCGCTCTCTGGCCACCGACGAAGACTACGGCGACTTCTCCAAATTCGCGACCGCCAGCAGCCATGTGGAGCCCAAACTGCATCTGGGAGCCACCGTGGACGCGGACAACAAGGACTCGAGTAACGGCGGGGGCTTGCTGGGAGGGCTGGGAGGACTGCTGGAAGACGTTCTCGGACTTCTTTTCACGCCCAATACCACGGCCACCAGCGACGACGCGACCGGAGACCCGGACGAAGACGGGGTAACGGTGCCGCCGCTGATCGCACAGGGGGGCACAGTAACCATTCCGATAACGCTGCTGAACAATACCGGAAAGACCGCCTACCTCAACGCATGGGTGGACTTTGACAATAACGGCACGCTCAATGACGTGATCTACACCACCGCCGGCGGCGAGAAGGTGACGAACCAAATCGCTCTCGCCTCCAGTGCGACTCCGAAGACTCAAAACATCACCTTCACGGTGCCGATGACCGCCAGTCCCGGCACCGGACGGGGGATGCGCTTTCGCATTACGGATACCAGCAACCCCGGCCCCACCGGCGCCAAAGGCGACGGCGAGGTGGAGGACTATGTTATCAACATTACGACCCCCGGCTTCACCTACGGCATCGGTGAACACAGCGTCTACGAAATCAATGTGCTCTCCGGCTCCGGCACGAAAATGTTCGACATGGCGTTTCCAGGCACCGGCAACGCCCTGGCTTTTCATTCCGGGCTCGGAAGCGACGGCGTGCTGATCTACGGGACCGGGGAGGAGGGCGACCTCCGGCTCGGTGTGTGGGACCGCACCTCCGGCGCCAACAACATCGCGGGAGACCTCGCATCCTATGGAATGGGCTCCAACAAGGTGCTCCGCGCAGCCGCCTGTTATGGGGGGTATTTCTGGACCATCGTGGATGATACGGACGACCTTTGGAAAATCACCATCACAGGAACCTCCGGAAACTACCGGATCACTGCTGCCACCAAAGTGGCCGATATCTGGGGCAATGCACGCGGCCACAGTTTCGGCGATTTCGACATCCGGCCGGACGGCACGATGCTCGCAATCGCGCTCAACTCGAGCACCAGCAGGCCCGAGTATTTCACCGCGAATGTCACCGCCAGCCCGGTGGTGGCTACGTTGAAGGGAACTCCTCCGATCGGACAGAACGCGGTGGCCTTTGGCCTCGATGGAAAGTTCTATGGCGGTCTTGGCCTCTATGGAGACAACGAGGACTGGTACGTCATCGATCAAAGCAACGGAAACATCCTGAGCACGACACCCTCCTCCTCCATCCACGACATCGCGGACATGACCAATGCCGTCGCGTTTTCCGCACCTGCCGGAAATCCGATGCAGGACTACGGGGACTTTTCAAAGTTCGCCACTGCCGGCAGCCTTCGCACCAACAATCTGCGGCTCGGCGGGACCGTGGACGGCGAGTCATCACCCCAAAGCAACACGACGGCCACCGCCGACGATAACGCTGGTGCCGATGACGAAGACGGTGTCGTGATGCCGCCCACCATGTCCCGCGGGGAAGTGGTCACGCTTCCGGTGACGGTCTATAACAACTCCGGCGCCAGTGCCTATCTGAGCGCATGGATGGACTTCGACAACAGCGGCACACTCAGCGATGTGCTCTACACGACCACCGGCGGTGAACGCCTCACCAGCCAGATCACCATCCCGACCAGCGCCACTCCCGTCACAAAATACATCAGTTTCACCGTTCCTCTCACCGCCAGTCTCGGCACCAACCGCGGCCTGCGTTTCCGCCTCAACAGCATTGGCGGACAGGGACCCACGGGTACGAGCGGCAATGGTGAAGTCGAGGACTACGCCGTAACGGTGGATTCCATGCGCCTCACGGCCACGATGCAGGTGCGGACCGAGGGTTCTGCCACATGGTCCAATGCCATCACCGCGGAGGCCGGTTCCAACGTGGAGTACCGGCTCGTCCTGACAAACGCCGGAAACGTGACTCTCAAAGATCCGCTGGCGGAAAATCTGCTTCCGGCAATCGGCGATACCGGCACGACCAGCACGGCGGCGCGAAACAGCGCGTGGCCCATGCTGCTCACAGGTCCCGCGACCGTTCCCGCAGGTGTAGTCGTCACCTACAGTCTCGTGCAAAATCCGCGCCGCGCCGAAATGCTCTCTCCCGATCCGGACGGCAGCCTGCCTCCCCAGTGGGGGGCTCTGCCGGAATTCCCCGTGAAAGTAAGAGCTATCAAATTCGACGGCGCCGGCCTCACGCTCGCCGCCGGAGCCACCCTCACGATGACGTGGAAGACCACCCTGCCCTGGGATGCTGCGGCCAATACCTCCTGCTACAATTCCGCCGGCGCGACCGCCGTCCGCGCGGACCTCAACACCCAGGTCACTCCTGTCGAGTCCAACAAACCATCTGTCCAGGCGGTGCCGGCGACCGGTCAGTTCTACGGAGACACTGTGTGGGATGACACCGACGGGGACGGCATCCAGGACGCCGGCGAAAATGGCGTGAACGATGTGCGCGTCGATTTCTACCGTGACAACGGGGACGGCATCGCTGATCCCGCAACGGACACTCTCGTCAGCACCACCCTCACCAGCACGCTCAACGGCAAGGCGGGAGGCTACCGTTTTGGCCGGTTTGCGGCCGGAAGCTACTTTGCGGTCATCAGCCCGCCGGATACGTGGAGCTTCTCCCTCTCCGGGCAGGGCTCCTCCGCCGCCGCAGACTCGGACGCGAAAACCATCATTCAAAATGGCCGCCGCATCGGCATCATGCCCGTCACTCAAATCACCGCCAATGAGTCCGACATGTCGTGGGACGCCGGCCTGAAAAACCGCTCCGACATCCCGGCGGTGTGGGCCATCGCCGAATCGACCGGCGGCCGCCGCATGCTCGGCGGGAAGTTCACCAAGTCTCACGGCGTGTCGCGCAGGAACATCGTGCGCGTCTTCGCCAACGGCAGTGTGGATACCACCTTCGATCCGGGCACGGGATTCGATGACACCGTCCGCTCGGTGGCCATTCGCAATGACGGGAAAATTTGGGTGGGCGGCAACTTCACCTCCTACAATGGCAACGCCAGCGTGGGCGTGGCCCTGCTCAGTGACACGGGCGTGTGGGACAGCAGCCCCGCGCAGCCTAACACCTCATCCGTCAACTGGGTGGGCACCAGCGGCACCTCGCTGTATCTCGCCGGCAGCTTCACCAAAGTGGGCAGCACCACCTGCGGCAATATCGCCAGACTCACCGCCACGGGTGCCGTGGATACCGCCTTCAACCAGGGCGCAGGCTCCAACGGTCCCATCTACGGCGGCGCGGTCCAAACGGACGGCAGTCTCATCATTGCAGGAGCCTTCTCCACCTTCAACGGCACCGCCCGCAAAGGCGTCGCAAAGATCAAAGCGAACGGAACTCTCGATACCGGATTCGATCCTCTGGCCGGTCCCTCCGGAGATGTCTTCTCCGTCAAGCTCATCGAAGACGGCCGCATGGTGCTGACCGGCAATTTCGTTTCCTTCGCCGGAGTCGAATGCAACGGTGCCGTGCGCCTCAATGCCAACGGCACGGTGGATACCACCATGAACAAGTCTTCACTCAACGTGAACACCATCTCGACATCGAACTAAGGGCTTTAATCCGGTAACCCGGCGGGACTCAAGGTGCGAGACTGCGGCAACCGCAGTATTTCTCCATGCGGGGCACGACATCCAGATCGTGCCGGGAATTCAGTTCAGCGACGAATTTATATTCGTCCCCGTGTCGACAGAAAAGACAGTAATAATAAATCAGTTTCCCTGATTCTACCCTGCTGATGCATCCCTAATACCGGAAGATCTGAATCGGACCGCAGCACTTGAAACACGCGGGTTTCCAGAACGTCCCATTTATCGAAATGATCCCCCAGTTCATTCTCGCAGCCTTTACGAAAAGCCTTCGCCAGTAAGGCCATCGAGTCCTCCGGCGCCGGGTCCAGCACGTTTCCAAAACCGGACGTTAAGAAGACGAGCACGGCTTCCATCCAGAAGTCTTTCATCGAAAGATATTCCTCCCGATTTCGCTCAGTCAGAACTCTTTCCATGTTCAGCAGAGCCCTCTGAACGGCATCGCTCTCTGAAAGGGGCTCACTGTTGTGGTAGAGTGTTTCGAGCGAGTCCATTGCGGGGGATTGACTCACTTCTATCGTATACAGGGGTTTTTGTGCAAGACTGGCGCGGGGATGACCGGGCATGCGAAAACTGAAACCCGCCTTCCAACATTAAGCGCAGCCTGGAACAGAAGTTGGATTTCTTTGCATTTCAGGCTTTTCGATCCTCGGGTTTTTGCCTATGTCTGGCCCCGTGTTTGCCTAACTCCCTCCCGGTTGACACGTCCCCCTCATGAAAATGCCTCCCCGTTTCTGCGCCATGAAAACTGCGTCTCTGCTTTTTTCCGCTGCCCTCAGTGCCTCCTTTTTTCCTGCTCCGGCTGTGCATGCGCAGGTTCCAGGATTCACCTCGCTGGTTGAGTTCACCGGTACCTCCGGCAGCAAAATCGGCTATCGACCGATGGCGACTCTGCTCAAAGCCAGCGATGGCGACTTTTACGGAACGACGGTCCGCGGCGGAACGGCGGACGTGGGATCCATATTCAAAGTGACGGCGGGCGGCACCTTTACCCCGCTGCGCAGTTTCACGGGTGCGGCGCAACCCACCGGCGGGATCTATCCGGTCGGAGGCCTTGCCGAAAACAGCGACGGCTTTCTCTACGGCACCACCAGCGGGGACTATACGTCCACTCCGCCCAGCTACGGGATTGCTTTCAAGGTTTCGGCCAACGGCACCACGTTTTCGAATCTTCTTTTCTTCACTGGCAATACCACTCCGAACAAAGGCACTCAGCCCTACGCCTCATTAGTGCGCGCCTCCGACGGCAACTTCTACGGCACCACCCAGTATGGAGGCACCGGGACCGCGAATTACGGTACCATCTTCCGCCTCAC
>DATAIE010000943.1:0-4134 GCA_036262875.1 Verrucomicrobiales bacterium | reverse complement strand
GGACGAGCACGGGTTTGCGAAAATCATGTGGAGCCCGCGGGCGGCGATCGCATGTGCCAATACGGTGTCGGAGGGCATCGGGATCCGCACGGAGAGCAAGCTGGTGCACGAGTGCCGGAAGGGCGTCATGGAGTTCCTGCTTATCAATCACCCGCTGGACTGTCCCATCTGCGACCAGGCGGGCGAGTGCCGTCTCCAGGAGTTCAGTGTGGAGCACGGGAACGGGCAGAGCCGCTTTGTGGAGGACAAGGTGAAGAAGCCGAAGAACAATCAGATCGGCCCGCGCATCACGCTGGACGATGAGCGCTGCATCATGTGCAGCCGTTGTATTCGCTTCACGGATGAGATCGCGGACGATCCGGTGCTGGGTTTTACGGAGCGTGGCAGCCACACGGTGCTGACGGTGCATCCTGACAAGGAACTGGCGAACAATTACTCGCTGAACACGGTGGACATCTGTCCGGTGGGCGCGCTCACGAGCACGGACTTCCGCTTCTCCATGCGTGTGTGGTTCCTGAAGGAAACGAAGAGTTTCTGCACCGGTTGCGCCCGCGGGTGCAATACGGACATCGCGAGCCGCAATGACATCATCCACCGCCAGACGCCGCGGGAAAACAACGACGTGAACTCCGCCTGGATGTGCGATACCGGACGCCTTGATTTCCACTGGGTGAACAGCGAGCGCCGCCTCACGGAGCCGCTCCTCAAGGAAAACGGCAAACACCGTGCGGCTTCATGGAAGGATGCCGTGCAGGCGGCCGCCGCCGGGCTGCGCGGACTGGCTCCGAATCAGATCGCCATAGTGGCCAGCGGACGGATGACGAATGAGGAATTGTTCCTGACAAGGAAACTGGCGGCGGCTCTGGGAGTCGGCGCGGAGAATGTGGACATCGTGCCGCGGACCTGGGAAGCCGACAAGTATCTGGTGCACGCGGACCGAAACCCTAACACAAACGGGGCGAAGATTCTGCTCACGCCCACTCCGGGCGCACAACTGGCGGGGATTCGCGAGCGCGTGCAGAGCGGGCAAATCCGCGCCGTGGTCGCCCTGCGGGAAAATCTTTTGAATGCGGGCTTCACCGCGGATGATCTGGCAAAGCTCGGTTTTCTGGTGCAGACGCATGTGATGATGAACGCCTGCGCCGATGCGGCAAACGTGGTGCTGCCCAGTGCTGCCTACGCCGAGAAACGCGGCAGCATGATCAACGCCACCGGACGCCTGCAGCGGCTGAACCAGGCCGTGCAGCCGCCCGGACAGGCGCACGATGACTGGGAGATTTTGCGCGATCTGATCCTCGCGATCAGCGGACAGAACGGGCTGTATTCCATCGAGGATGTCTTCCGCAGTATGGCATCGGAAACAGGAGAGTTTTCGGGGCTCACGCTGGGGGCGATCGGAGAGAGCGGCATGCCGTTCATCCAGACAGGAGAGACGATTCCATTGATTGAAAAAGAAAAGGAACGGAAAGCGAAGGGCATCATCGTAGGGTGAGGCACCGCGCTTCCAGCGTCTAAAACGGATAGAACCGTTCGCGCGCCTTTTTGTCAGGTTTCCAGCAGCCTTCGTTTGCGCCGCAGCCAGCGGGCGATTTCCACCGGTTCCTTCAGTGCCACCGCTGCCAGGAGGCCCGCAGAGGCGGTCTCCAGGGTATGGCGGAGAGCCCAGGCCTCGTAGGCGAAGTCATGGGCGTCGCGGTCGCGGCCTTCGCGCAGGGCCAGTATGGCCAGTTGCAGGGAATCGTGCGCCGCCAGAATGATCTGTCCGAGAATGGCCACCTCGCAGCCGCAGCGCGGGCAGTGTTCATTGACGGCGGGCGAAACGGGTTTGCCGCATGATGGACAGTAGATCGTCATGAGATCGCCACCCGCGCCGGCCGCAGAACCTGCCCCTTCCACAGAAATCCCGCTTCCAGTTCGCTGCTTACTTTCGCATCGGCGGCGGGCGCAGCACCGTCGGTCACCATGGTGGCCGCATCGAAGGCGGCTCCCTTTGTCCGAATGCGCTGCAGTCCCGCCTGCTTCATGGCGGAGTCGAGGAGCGGCAGCACCTTCTTCTCACCCGCGGCAATGCGGTCGAACAAATAGATTAGCGCCAGAACCGGCTGAGTGTTGTCAGGATCAGGCTCCGCTGCTTTGCCCGGATCGGCCTTGCGGCTCGCCTCCGCCTGGCGGCGTGCATTGCGGCGCATCTCATTGCGCATGGCCACGAGTTCACCGTAAAACGTAAACAGGTCCGGCGGTTCCGGCGGATCGAAATCCTCCGCCGGGTCTTCGATTTCACGAAGATCATCGACCGCCTCGAGGAGGGCCTCTTTCAAATCCTCACGCCATCCTGGCGGTGCCGGCGACTCCACCTTTTGCCCGTCTCCATAAGGATCGGAACTCTCCTCTTCGTCATCATCATCGAATCCGGACGGGCTGTCCGCATCCCACGGCATCGGTGCCGGATTGTCCTCGCCGGAACCGCCGGAGGGCCTGGCGTCACCGGGATTTCTGGAATCTTCGTCGGAAGGAAGGATCATGAATGTGGAAATGCCGCTCTCAGAGTTTGTGACCGAAGCTCTCCTCCGGCTTCACGGAGAGCGCAAAGGCGGTGAGCAGCGCGATGACCTGTTCCACATCCTTGAGATCGACGCTCTCCACCACGCTGTGCATGTAGCGCAGCGGAAGGGACAGCAGCGCACTGGGAATGCCGCCGCGCGACCAGAAAATGTCATCGGTATCCGTACCGCTGTAGCGGGAGGAGGCCTCGTGCTGCAGAGGGATTCCGGCCTTCTCCGCCGTCTTCATCAGGCGCTTAACCACCACCGGGTGGCAGCAGGTGCCATGAGTGATCGCCGGTCCGCCGCCCAGTTTCACGGAGCCGTGCTTCGCCTTCTCAATGCCCGGCGTGTCCGTCGCGTGCGTCACGTCGAGGCAAACCGCGACCGTCGGATGCAGCTGATAGGTCAGCATGCGGGCGCCGAATCCGCCGATTTCCTCCTGCACGCAGTTCGCAGCGATCACGGTGCAATTCAGTTTCGACTTTTGCTTGTGAAGCCGTCGCATGACCTCCGCGATGATGAATCCACCCATCCGGTTGTCGATCGCGCGCCCCACGATGCGGCCTTCGCCAAACTCTTCCACGGTGTCGGCGTACACTCCCGGGTGCCCCACGCGCAGCCCCAGTTTTTCCACATCCTTTTCGCTGTCCGCGCCGACATCGACATACAGTTCATGCACCTCCGGCGCCTTTTCACCGCCGGTGCGGTCGCGGATATGGATCGCCGTATTCCCGATGATCCCCTTCACCGCTCCTTTGTCTCCCTGGAAAATCACGCGCCGTCCGCGGGCGGTGGCGTAGTCGCTGCCTCCGATGCGGTCGAGATAAATGAAGCCCTCCTTGGTGATGTACTTCACCATGAAACCGATTTCATCCGCGTGGGCTTCGATCATGAGCTTTACGGCGGACTTCCCTTTGATGGTGGCCCAGCCGCTGCCGTAGGCGTCGTTTTCCGCCTTGTCCGCAAACGGACGGACGTATTCCAGCCACTTCTTTTGGCCGGCGGTTTCAAATCCCGTCGGGCTGGGGGTGGAGAGCAGGTCGAAGAGAAATTCTTTGGCGGATTTATCCATAATGCGGTCGAGCATAGGCACGGCTTCCGCCCAGGGCAACCAAGGGACGCACTTTCCGCCAGGACTCCTATAACAAATCTTCGAGGAGCCCCTCCGCCAGCCCCGCCCCCGCGATGAGGCGGCGCAGCACGAGGAGACTGCCGACGGAATCGTAGAGCGCATCGTGAAATCTCAGCCCCGGACACAGCCCGTCCAGTTCCTCCCGGAATCCCAGCGCGCCCGCCAGCCCCTCCAGTGAGTAATCCCCCAGCCCCGGCCAGGCCCGGCGCGCAAGCCCCAGGGTATCCAGCCACGGGCCGAACCCGTGAAAAGGGAACGCTCGCAAAAACCGCTTTTCTGTGCCCGCCGCATGCGCCACCACCACCGCGCCGGACAGACGGGCGCGAAATTCCGGCCACATGGATTTCAGATCCGGTGCGGCGGTTAGTTGCTCGGTGGTGATGCCGTGCACCTTGCGGGCCGCCCAGGTCACGGGCCGGTTGGGATTGACGTAGGACCGGAAGAACTCCGCCGTGAGGA
>DATAIE010000942.1:0-5913 GCA_036262875.1 Verrucomicrobiales bacterium | reverse complement strand
AGCTTTTCCAGCGCGGGCTCGAGGTATTCCTGAAATGCCGAGGCCAGATAGCCGATGCGCAATTCCCCGGCATCGCCGCGGATGATGCGCCGCACGGCCAGCATCTGCGCGTCGTAGCTCGCCAGAAAGGAAGCCATGCGTCCGGCCAGCGCGCGTCCACCCGGCGTCGGCTGTACACCGGTGGTGCTGCGCTCGAGCAGTTTTCCTCCCAGTTCATGCTCCAGCGCCTGCATCTGACGCGAGAGCGCAGACTGCGAGATGTGCAGCCGGCCCGCGGCGCGGTGCAGGCTGCCCTCTTCTACCACGGCCAGAAACGAACGGATTTGCGGAAGCATGGCCGCGAGCGTGATGCAAAGGATGCATCACGGCAATTGCCAATGAGCGTTACCCGCTTCAGCCGGCCCGGCGCACGCTTTCATTCATATGAACGCCGCTATTTCCTCCGCTCAGCTTCTCTCACAACTGAACTGGCGCTACGCCACCAAACAATTCGACCCCGCCCGCAGGATCAGCGCGGAGGACTGGGCAGCCCTGGAGGAGGCGCTGGTCCTCTCTCCCTCCAGCGGCGGTTTGCAGCCGTGGAAATTCATCGTGGTGGACGATCCCGCCATTCGCGGGCAGCTCGTGCCCGCCTCCTACGGCCAGACGCAGGTCAAGGACGCCTCCCGCCTCCTGGTCTTCGCCGCGAGGACGAATTTCGGGGAGGTCGATGTGGACGCGCACCTTGAACGCACCGCGAAGCTGCGCGGCATCCCGGTGGAATCCCTCGCCGGGTTTCGCGCCATGCTCGTGGGCGGCATCGTGAATGCCATGGAGCCACCCGTCCGTCAGCAGTGGGCCGCGCGCCAGGCGTTCCTCGCGCTGGGAAATCTCCTCACCAGCGCCGCGCTTCTTGGTATCGATGCCTGTCCCATGGAAGGCTTCGCGCCTCCGCAGTATGACGCCATTCTCGGCCTCGAAGCCATGGGCCTTACCAGCGTGGCCGTCTGCGCGCTGGGTTATCGTTCACCACAGGACGGGTATGCCGGCCTGGCCAAGGTGAGGTTTTCAAAAGAGGAAATGATCCTCCACATCTAAACCCGGGTGTCCTACACCCGCTCAATCACTCCCCGCAGGAGCTTCCAGAAGTTGGCCACGGAGGAAATGCTCACATGTTCCTGCGGGGTGTGCACGCCCCACATGTTCGGCCCAAAGGAGATCATCTGCATTTCCGGATAGACCTTTCCGATCAGGCCACATTCGAGTCCTGCGTGCATGGCGGTGATTTTGAGAGGCACGCCCGCGACTTCCTCGTGGGCTCTTTTCACGAGCCGCACCACGTCACATTCGGGCGCGGGCTGCCATCCCGGGTAATCGTTGAGCTCTTCGCAGACAAATCCGTGGCCCGTGAAAACCCGGCGGATTTCTTTTGCGAGATCATATTTCGCGGCATCCACCGAACTCCGTGAGAGCAGCGAGATTTCCACAGCATCCACGGATGTGGAAACGATGGCCAGATTTGTGGAGGTCTCGACCAGTCCGGGGACCTCTTTGCTCATTGCCTGTTTGCCGTTGGGCAGTTCTGTCAGGACATCCAGCACGGCGCGCGCATCAGCCGCGCTCATGACGGTGTCGGCGGCGGCGGAGGGTTCGAGTGAAATAGTGAGTCCGGAATCCACCGCCGGCAGCGCTGCGCGTCCCTCCGCCTGCATGCGGGCGGCGATCGCACGCAGCCGCTCCACGTCCGCCGGATCGCAGAAAAAGACAGCCGTCGCTTCACGCGGGATGGCGTTGCGCTTGTTGCCGCCCTGCACGGAGGCCAGTTCCAGTGCAGCAGCTTCCATGAACTGCACCATTACGGCACCCATGAGCTTGTTCGCATTGCCGCGGCCTTCACCGATATTGAGTCCGGAATGCCCGCCGGCCAGTCCGCGCACTTTGAGCGCCAGACAGACCTGTCCCCGCGATGCAGGTATCAGCGTCAGCGGGCGCGTCCCCTGGCTGTCCATCGCTCCGGCGCAGGAGATCGTGGCTTCTCCCTCCTCTTCGGAATCCAGATTCAACAAGTACTGCGCCCGGAGCCAACCAGGTTTCAGAAAGCGCGCGCCGCTCATGCCTGCCTCTTCGTCCACGGTGATGATGACTTCCAAAGGGCCATGCTCCAGCGTCTCATCCGCCATGATCGCGAGGGCCGAGCACAGACCGATTCCGTTGTCAGCTCCCAGGGTGGTATCGGTCGCCCTCACAGAATCCCCGTCGATCCGCAATGCGATAGGATCCTTCGAGAAGTCATGCGGACAGTCCGCGTTTTTCTCGCATACCATATCGATGTGCGCCTGCATGACGGTCACCGGTCTGTCCTCCCGGCCCGCAGTGGCCTGCTTGCGGAGCAGCACGTTTGCGAAAAAGGGCCTGTCCGCTGATCCGATGGGTTGGGTCTCCACTTCGCATCCCAGCGCGCGTCCCGTTTGCACCAGCCATTCCACGGCTTTGTCCTCTTTTTTGGACTCCCGCGGAATTTGCGAGAGTTGACCGAAAAACTTCCACAACTGGCTGGGTTCGAGATTGTCGACGGGTGTTTGCATGGCGGGAGTAACACGCGGCCCCGGTGAGGCGCAAGAGCCGCATTTGGCGGGGAACCGGCTTGCCGCGACCGCTTTCCTGCCGCACATAACCCCTCCGTTTACCCCGTTTCATGGCCACCTTGCATCCTTTCCTCGACGATACGTTTCATATTCGCTGGTCCACGCTGACCCCGGACCACATTGTGCCGGATATTACAAAAGCGCTCGCAGAGGCCACGGATCGTCTGGACGCGGTGTGCCGCACAGACCGCGGACGGATGACTTTCGATTCCACGTTCATTGCCTTTGAAGAGGCGCTCTCGCCTTTGCATGAGGCCTGGGGAAAGGTGAGTCATCTCGACAGCGTGTGCAATTCTCCCGCACTTCGCGAAGCCTATAATGAAATGCTGCCAAAGGTTAGCGAGTTCTTTGCACGCCTTTATTTGAACGAATCCCTTTGGGATCTTTTGAAGACCTTCAGCGGCACTCCCGATGTGGCAAAGCTGACGGGAGTTCGACGCAGGTTCTTTGACGAAACAATGGCCGAGTTTCGCGCGAACGGGGCGGATTTGCCGGAGGATAAAAAGAAGCGCCTCGAGGAACTGGAGGCTGAACTCGCGAAGACCACTCAGAAATATTCGGAGAACGTGCTCGATTCCACGAATGCATGGGAACTCATCATCGACGACGAATCGAAACTTGCCGGCCTGCCGGAAACCGCCCGTGCGGCTGCGGCGGCGGAGGCGAAAGCGAAGGGCATCGGCACGCCGGAGCATCCGGCATGGCGATTCACGCTGAAGGCTCCCAGCCTGCTCCCGGTTCTCGAGTACCTCGATGATGAAGAGACACGCCGCAAGGTGTGGGAGGGCAGCGCGGCCATCGGCTTCAACGGTGATTGGGATAACACGGCGCTCATCCGCCGCATCCTGGCGCTGCGCCATGAAAAGGCGGAGATCCTGGGAAAAGCGAACTTCGCCGATCTTGTTTTGGAACGGCGCATGGCCCGCAATGGAGGAAAAGCGCTCAGCTTTGTGGAGGACATGCATGACCGTATTACCGCGGCGTTTACGCGCCAGGCGCGGGAGCTTCAGGAGTACAAGGCCGAGACACTGCAAACCCGCAGCGGCCCGCTGGAACCGTGGGAAACCGCCTACTGGTCCGAGAAGCGGCGCAAAGCGATGTATGATTTCGATGAGGAGGAATTGCGTCCGTATTTCCCTATTGACGGTGTGCTCAGCGGCATGTTCCGCCTTTGTGAGAAGCTGTTCGGAATCGAAATCCGCGAACGCGCCGCCGCTTTCGTGGAGCCCGGTCAGGAGTGTCCTGCGGATGCGGTCGAGGTGTGGCACCCTGAGGTAAAGTTCTACGAAATCCGCAACGGAAAGGGAGTCCATCTGGGCTCCTTCTACGCCGACTGGCACCCCCGTGATCCAAAGCGCGGCGGTGCGTGGATGAACTACCTGAAGACCGGCCGCCCTCCTGGCGGAGAGCATGACCGCCAGCCTCACCTGGGACTCATCTGCGGCAATATGACTCCCTCCGTCGATGGAAAACCCGCTCTTCTTTCGCACTACGAAGCGGAAACTGTATTCCATGAATTCGGCCATTTGCTGCACCACCTGCTGGGGCAGGTGGAGATCAAATCGCTTAACGGTGTGAACGTCGCGTGGGACTTCGTGGAGCTTCCTTCACAGATCATGGAGAATTTCTGCTGGGAACGGAAGAGCCTCGATTTTTTTGCCCGCCATCACGAAACCGGCAGGCCCATTCCGCCGAAGCTGTTCAAGAAAATGCTCGCGGCGAAGAACTATCTCTCCGCGGTCGCCGCCATGCGCCAGCTTTCCTTTGGAAAGATGGATTTGGAACTGCACATGCATCATGCCACCGCCGCGGAGGGGGATTTGGATGCGCTCATCGACGAAATTCTGAAAGGCTATCAGATGCCGCTGAAGACGAAGCCGCCGGCGATGGCGCGCCGCTTCACTCATATTTTCGGCAGCCCGGTGGGCTACGCTGCGGGATACTACAGCTACCTGTGGGCGGAAGTTCTCGATGCTGACTGCTTCAGCCGCTTTCAGCGCGAAGGGGTGCTCAATCCCAAGACCGGCGAGAGTTTCCGCGACTGCATCCTCAGCAAGGGCAACTCTGAGCCGCCGGAGAAACTCTTCCGCGATTTCATGGGCCGCGATCCGGATTTGAATGCGCTGCTGGTGCGCAACGGGCTGTCCTGAGACTTCAGGATTCCTGCGGCTCCGTCCTTTTCCGGCCCCGGTAGCCGGTAAGGAACATCACTGTCATGAAAGCGGCGGCGACTGCGAGGAGGCTCCAAAAGCGCGGCCAGTCCACAAGATCCCCGTGCCGGCATTGTTCATACCACCAGGCGATGACGATGTAGCCGATGAGATTTCCGGCACCGCTGTTCATGAGGGCGAGCAGCGCCTGGCTCTGTGAACGCATGCGGGGATCCACCCGCTGCTCCAGGTAAATCTGGCAGGTGAGATAATAGAGCACGTAGAGCGGGCCGTGGAGGCACACGCTCACCACGATGGCCGGTCGCGTGTCCAGTGCGAGGAGCGTGTAACGCAGGACCCCGAGAACGAGTGCGGCCGTAAGCACCCACTTGATGCGAAAGCGCAGAAGCACCGCCGCCAGCCCGAATGTGGCGAGCGCTTCGAAAAGCTGGGCAAAGCCCATTGTTGTCGCCGGGGAGCCATCGCCGGCGGCCTTCAGGTGGCGTACGGTATAGAGGTAGAACGTCGAGAGCAGCGAAGAGAAGAGCGCGGAGGTGAAAAAGATGACCCGGTGATCCGGGTGCCGGAGCAGGGCCATCGCATCCCAGCCGAAGTAGTCGCGCAGCCGCCGCGGTGAGCGGTCGGCCGGTGGCGGTGTCGGTTTGAGCATGAGGCAAAAGACAGCCTCAGCGAAAAAAATCCCGCCGCCCACATAGCCGGACGCGGGGGATTGGGGTGCCAGCATCATGCCCACGGCGAGAGAGGCCACCATCCAGCCGATGGTGCCCCACACCCGGATGGGCCCAAATTCCTTCCGGGCATCGCTCAGCCGACTCATGACTACACTGGTCACCAGCGAAAAGCCCGGTGCGTTGCTCAGGGCATAACCCATCATGAGGGCCATAAAAACGTTGCTGCCCCAACCGAACTGAACGGCGCAATGGACAAGAGTGAGCAACGTTCCGGAAAGGGTCGTCAGCACCGCCAGCAGCCGTTCCGGAGAAAACCTGCGATCGGCGAGCGTGCCGGCGATCATGGGTGAAATGAAGGCGGCGATGCTTCCCGTGCCCACCGCCAGCACGGCGAACGATCCGAGCCCGTGAGCGTCGAGTACGTTGGGAAAGGGGACTGCGTAGGCG
>DATAIE010000941.1:0-2130 GCA_036262875.1 Verrucomicrobiales bacterium | reverse complement strand
AAGAAGGCGGAAAATATCACCATTCTGGACGTGCGCGGCATTTCCATGGTGACGGATTTTCTCGTCATCTGCGATGGCTCCTCGCTCCCCCACCTGCGCGCCATTCGCAATGAAATCGCCGACCGCATGCGCGAGGAGCACAAGGTGAAACCCTTTGCCGCACACGGCGTGGCGGACAGCGGGTGGATGCTCCTCGATTTCGGCGATGTGGTGGTGCACATTTTCCATTCGGAGAAGCGGGCCTTCTACGCCCTCGAGGATTTGTGGAACGATGCGCCGAGGCTGATCTAAGGCGAACCGGCTTTCCCGTTTCCATGCGCGTCATCGCCATCGATCCCGCCCTTCGCAATACAGGGTGGGCCATCGTGGAGAGGACCGGGAAAACGAACAGCGGCATCGCGTGGGGCGTCATCCGGAACAAGCCCGGCGTCCGCCAGTCCGCCTGCCTCGTGAGCATTGCCGCGGAGATCCGGGAATTGATCCGGAAATACCGGCCGGATTCCTGCGCCATCGAGAGCACCATCTATGTGCAGAATTTCCGCACCGCCATCACCCTCGGGGCCGCGCGCGCCGCGGCCATCATGGCCCCCGCCGAGGCCGGACTGGAAATCTGCGAATACCCCCCGCGCCGCGTCAAACAGGCCGTCGTCGGCCGCGGGGCCGCCGACAAAGCCCAGGTCGCCTTCATGGTGCGCGCCCTCCTCAAGCTCACCGAAACGCCCCCTCACGACGCCGCCGACGCCCTCGCCGTCGCCATCACGCACCTCGAATCCACTGACCCCGGCAGCCCCTGGCAGCGCGAGCGCGTTATCGTGTGAGTTGAATCTCAAAACTCCCTGCCACTTCCTTCCGCCCCCTCCCATCCCGGTTCAGTCCTTCTTTGAGCTTGATGTTTGGAGCTTCTCTGGTGCTTGGATCTTGGAGCTTGGTGCTTCTTTGAAGTTTGCCGTTTGATCATTGAAGTTTCCCTTCAGGACCACTTCCTGCAACTCCCGCGTCCGTTCCCATGCCCTCTCCCCAAACTCACCTCTTCCCGGACGCCGGCACCATCCCTAACAACCCGGTCCTCCCGCTTCTCTTCTATTCCGCCGCCGGCTCCTCCGATCCGGAAGTTGTGGAAGCCCTCTTCCATCGCCATGGCTGGCCCCCCGCCTGGCGCTACGGCATCTATTCCTATGCCCATTACCACAGCACTGCGCACGAAGTCCTCGGCGTCTATCGCGGCACGGCCAAAATCCGCCTCGGCCACACCTCCGGCGACATATTCGAAGTAAAGGCCGGCGACGTCATCGTCATCCCGGCCGGTGTCGCCCACGAAAATCTCGACTCCAGCCCCGACTTCCACGTCGTCGGAGCCTACCCTCCCGGCCAGGAGGCCGACATGCTGCGCGGCTACCCCGGCGAGCGCCCGGATGCCGACGAACGCATCGCCAAAGTCCCCCTGCCGGAAAGTGATCCCGTGTTCGGCGACGACGGCCCCCTCACCCAGCTCTGGAAAATGCCGGCAACGGACTCGTCACGCTAATCACACCCCAGCCTCCCACCGAGCATAAGGGTGCCCGAGGCTCCCGCCGGGGCTTCGAACCAATTAAGGCTCCCCTCTCCGGAGGCCGCCTCCGAACCATCCCCGCCGCAGGCTCTTGGACTGCGGCAAGCATTGCCGCTCTGCGGAGAGCGCATTCCTCTTTAAAAGAGATCCCGGCTACCGCCTACGGCGCCACCGTCGGCTTCGTGGACTCCGCCACCCGGAAATACGCAATCGCCGCCCCTTCCGGCGCGTCCACGGTCACTGAGAACTTCGCATCCCTGGCCGTCACAGATTGAATCCCCTCCCACGCCGCCAGGTCGCGGGATACCTCCACGATATACTCCTTCCCCCGCGTGCCGGTGAGATCCAGCGTCACCTTGCCGTCGTTATACTGAAATCCCTGGATGGCCAGCGGCAGAGAGTCCGGCCCCGCCGGGCTGCGCTTCCAGATATTGCCGGCATTCCCCGCGGCGATCAGACTCCCGTCCGGCAGTTTGGTGAGCGCGGAAAACGGCTCGCCGCTTCCCCGCATCACCTGCCACTCCGCGCCATCCGCGGATTCCAGAAAGTTGCCGCTGAGGTCCACCGCCACGATGCGCCCC
>DATAIE010000940.1:0-2047 GCA_036262875.1 Verrucomicrobiales bacterium | reverse complement strand
GAGAAGGCGGAAACCTACGATCTCGCCCAGGTGCCGCTCCTCGAGCAAAGCAGCATCGTTTACGACCGGAACCATGCAGAAATCGGCCGGCTGGCGAACGAGAACCGCGTCATCATCCCTTACTCAGAGATGCCAAAGCATCTCATCGACGCCCTCATCGCCACGGAGGACCAGCGTTTCTGGAAACACCACGGCGTCGATTACTGGGGCATCCTGCGCGCGGCCAAAGACAATTTCCTGGGAGGGGAAACGATGCAGGGCGCGAGCACGATCACGCAGCAGCTGGCACGGAATACCTTTGGTCTGACGGAGAGGTCCAAGGAGCGGAAGATTCTGGAAATCTACATCGCCCTCCGCATCGAAAAAGTCTATGCGAAGAGCGAGATCCTGCAGCACTACCTCAACCGCATTCCGCTGGGCAAGGGATTCTACGGCATCGAGGCGGCGGCGCAGGGATACTTCAGCAAATCCGCCAAAGACCTGACGAAAAATGAGTCGGCCACGCTCATCGGATTGATCAAGGCTCCGCGGGACTACAATCCGATCAATAACATGACTCTCTCCACCCGGGAGCGGAACAAGGTGTTTGACCGGATGGTGGCCGAGAAAATGCTGGATGAGTCCGAGTCGGCGAAACTCAAGAAAGAGGCCATTCCGCTGCATCCCTCTGAAGCGGTGCGGGCCACCGGCTACGTGCAGAAAGAGGTGGAGGATGAAGTAGAGAGCATTCTTGCGGGCATGGGGATCGAAGGCATCACCGGCAAGGGTTACAAAATTTACACGACCATCGACAGCACGCTGCAGCAGGCGGCGGAGCAGAGCCTCAGCAAACGGCTCGCGGAGATCGAACAGAGTGAAGGATATCCCAACCGCGAGAAGATGAGCGACTACACGAAAAAGTTCGATGAATTCACGAAATCGAAGCGTCCCGCCAACGAGCGGCCGGTGCCGGGCTATTTGCAGGGCACGGTGCTGGCGGTGGACAACAAAACAGGCGGAGTCCTGGCGCTGTGCGGCGGACGGGATTTCGGGCAATCTCAATACAACCGGGTGATGCTGACGCGGCGCCCGTCGGGGACAGTGTTCGTGCCTTTTGTCTATACGGCCGCCTTTGAAGGGAACCACTTTCCCGGGAGCCGTGTGGCGGATGAACGCATGGACAATACGAAGGTGATGATGGGCGCTACGACAGGGACGCTCGGGGAATGGGGCAACGAAGGACTGGCGGAGTCGCACGAAGGCAGCACCTCGCTGCGCCGCGCCCTCATCCAGGGCAAGAACAACTGCGCCGCCCGGCTCGGGCTCGATATTGGCGTGAAGAAAGTGACGGACCTTGCCGCCCGCGCCGGTCTCGGGGAGATGGCTCAGGACCCATCCACATTCCTTGGGCGCGGTGAAGTGACGCTCCACGATCTGTGCCTCGCCTATACCATTTTTCCGAACGGCGGCACCAGGCCCGAAAACACATGGTTTGTGACCCGCATCGAAAAGCCGGACGGCACGCGGATCTATGAGCGCAGCACGAAGAGCAAGACCGTGGAGGTGACGGACCCCATCTCTACCTGGATGACGCACAGTTGCCTTGAAGAGTCTCTGCTTCTTGACATCGGCACGGCTTCCATCGCCAAAAAATTCGGACTTAAGGACATCCCGGTCGCCGGGAAAACGGGCACTCATATCAACTCCACGGACCTGTGGTTTGCAGGCTACAGCAACGACGTGACCTGCGCCGTCTGGGTAGGACTGGACCGGAAGGAGCCGGTGTATCCGGACGCCTTCAGCCGCCACACCGCGCTGCCCATCTGGGTGGACATCATGAACGCGTCCGCTTCGAAGAAAGTGCCTGAGCCAATCGCTCAGCCGGATGGCGTCCAACTGGTGGAGCTTTGCGCGGTTTCCGGGCAGCTCGCCACAGACTCCTGTCTGGAACTGGGACCCGATCCGCTCAACCCGGGACGGCAGAAGTTCATCAAATGCTCCTATCAGGAGTACATCCGCCCGGAGTCGAAACTGGAAATGCGGTGTACTTTCCATACCGGCGAAGATC
>DATAIE010000939.1:0-1989 GCA_036262875.1 Verrucomicrobiales bacterium | reverse complement strand
TCATGGACGGAATTCAAAGACGAAAACGCCGCGCTCATCTCTTTCGGATTTGAATAAGCCGCACGGCACCGCATACTCCACCCTCCCTATGAACCGTTTCCCCTCAGTCGGCCTCACCGCGCTGGCCCTGTCTCTCGCCGTCTGCGTCACTGCGAATGCCCACATCAGTTATACGGGGCGGAATTTTGGCACGTTTTCCGGCGGGGAGGCCCCGGTGACGATTCTCGATAAAGTGATCGCCGGCAACTGGGCCTGGGCCGATGGCACGGACGCGGACTACGGTCCCAGCGAGTATGTGCGGGCCTACCGTTTCACGCTGACATATGACGCGCGTGTCACGTTCGATGTTTCCGCCACGACGAGCGGCGGATCCGTGCTGGGCGATTTGCTGCCGGGGCTTTCGCTTTATCAGGGGCTTGCCCACGTGGCGCCTGCCCTGCTCGACCACGATGAAAACCTCGTCAGTCAGCAGTGGCGGGATTCCCAGCCGGGCGTGCCAAAGGAGGGGAACTTCCGGGCCCTCGGGGATTGGAAGATCGGGAACGACAGCGGCACCACGGCGGCGGACCTTTCCTCTTTCACCTTCAAAGGGTATGCCGTGGACGGGACGGCTGCGAATTTCGGTGCGGCTCCCGGCATCGTGGGCGACGGCCTGGCCGACGGGCACGTCGCAGGCACGTTCGATATTCCGGCGGGCGATTACACCCTCTTCATCGGTGGCGCGAACTATGCGAGTCAGGTTCCCGGTGATACCGTTGGCCGCGGTGTGAATGTGACGCTCACCGTGATTCCCGAGCCAGCCGCCGCCGGGCTGGTGCTGTCCGGAATGGCCGCCTTTTTGTTGCGTCGCCGCCGCTAGCGCAGTCGTAGTGTTTCCGTCTTTCCCTCCGGAAACGGCATGCCGGAGCGCTCATTTCTCCCCTTTCCCATGACCTCCGTTCCGTTGCTTCCTTTTTGCGCGCGGATGCGCCGTCGCGGGATTCCGGCGCGGGTCAGTTCGCTGGCGATGCTTTTTCAACGGAGCCCGCTGCTGCCGCTCCTGCCGGAAGCGCGGCTCATCTCCACTTCCGGCTTTTCCCAGATATTGGGGAAATCGATTATGTTCGTTGCCGGGCTGGGCGCTTACGACTCGGTGACGGGCGCCTCGCAAATGGTGCAACTCCAGCCCGCGGCGGGCTCCCTCACCGTGAACGCCGTCGCGGGCGATCCTCTCAATTTTATTTTCCAAACGACGGGCACGCCGCACATTCCGTCGGGTCACACCACGAGCCCGCTGCCTCAGGGACTCGTGCTCACGGGCCTGCTGGACAGCACTGTGGATTCCATCACCGGCACGCCGGCTCAGGCCGGGATCTCGGAGGTGACGATCACGGCATGGGAGTTGCCGGGGTACACGGGGGATTCGTTTTCGCAGAAGTTCACGTTCCAAATTGTCAATCCACCGCTCCCGCAAATCAGCCAGTCTCCCTCCGGCGGTAATTTTCCGGCAGGTGCCAACGTGAGCGTCTCGGCCACCCAGGACCATGGGCGCACGTTCACCTGGAAGCGGGACGGCACGGCGCTGCCTCTTCAGGAGAAGGTGTTTTTTACACGGAGCGATGCGCGCAGGTTCCGTGCGGCACCCACGAGCGATCCCGGGGCTGCCTGGCGCAGCGGGGATGCGTTTGTGGAATCGACGGACCCTGACTCCGTTTCCGATCCCGCGTGGACTTCAGTGGCCGGCGGTATCGGATACGATTCCAATGGAAGCATCGGCGGCTCCTTTGCGCCGCACTTTGTGGCAGGCACGGGCAACCTGCAGACGCTCATGTTTGGCAGCGCCACGCCGCCAAAGCCCTCCGCGATCCATCTGCGGATGCCCTTCAGTATTTCCGGCACGGAGACGTTAAGTTTTCTCACGTTGCGGGTGCAGTGCGATGACGGGTTTGTGGCGTGGCTTAACGGGACGGAAATCGCCAGTCTGAACAAGCCGGATCCCCTCGCGTGGAA
>DATAIE010000938.1:0-2442 GCA_036262875.1 Verrucomicrobiales bacterium | reverse complement strand
ATCAAAGCTTCGGGAGGTGTTCGTAGTGCCGGAGGAGGAGGCACTGCCTCCCGCCGCGGCGTATCCGCCGCTGACGGCGGTCAATCCCGAAGCGGTAGCGCTGATATTGGCATCCCCCGACCAGTTCCCCGTGAATCCGGTGGCCGCCGGTCCCTGGCCGTTGAGCGCGGCAGCGGAATATCCGTTGAATTGATCCACAGCCAAAATGGCGGCGCGGGAGGAAACGGGACCGAAGAAAAGAAGGGCGGGAAGAAGAGGAAGAGCGAGCTTCATGGCGTAATATCGGTGTGTGGGAAAAGGTGGCCGAACCTGCCACACCGCCCCCCTCCGCCACAATACCTCAAGTCGAGTATATGGTCGTGTGAGGCTCGACAGAGGGCGCGAAGCGGAGTATCCAACTCTCAGGCACTGGCCGTTTCATGACTTCCGTCTCCATCGTCGAAGACAATGCACGCCTCCGCCGGGACCTCTCCGCGCTGGTGGAGGCCTCCGGCGAGTGTCGCGTGCTGGCGGCCTACTCCAGCGCGGAGCAGGCGATGGGAGACCTCCCGCTCAATCCGCCGGAGGTGGTGTTGATGGATCTCAATCTTCCAGGGGCGAATGGAGCCCAGTGTACCGCCTGGCTGAAAACCCGGTGCCCGGATGTTCAGGTGCTCATGCTCACCGTCTATGAAGATACCGACGCCATTTTCAGTGCCCTGCAGGCAGGGGCGAACGGGTATCTCCTAAAGAGAGCACATCCTGATGAACTGCTCCGGGCCATCCAGGAGGTGAAGGCGGGAGGCGCGCCCATGAGCAGCGAAATCGCCCGCAAGGTGGTAGCCTCGTTCCAAAAGCCGCCCGTCGTCTCTCTGCCGCCTGGCAAAGATCTGGCAGCGCTCACTCCACGCGAGCAGGAAACACTCGACTATCTTTCCCGTGGATTTGTAGCCAAGGAGGTAGCGGACCATCTCGGAGTGAGCGTGCATACCATTCGCGTCCACTTGAAGCACATTTATGAAAAGCTCCATGTGCGCTCGCGAACGGAGGCGGTATTGAGGTGGATCGGTGAAAAAGGGCAGACCTGAATGACCCGGATGCGTTATCTCCCGGCAGTCCTCCTGACACTTTTTTCCTGCGCGGCGGGTGCAGCGGAAGACGGCGGATATCTCATCTCGGCATGGCGTATGGATGACGGTCTGCCGCCCCTGGTTTCGCCGGTCCTCACCGAGGCTCCGGAAGGCTACCTGTGGACGCGGGCGGAGGCGGGCCCGGTGCGTTTTGACGGAATCCGCTTCACTGTTTTCTCCAGCAGCCTCACCGGCTGGCCGCAGGGAATCAAGATTTCGAAACTGACCGCCGACACACACCAGGGACTTTGGGTAGTGCTGCGCGACCGCTCCCTGTGGCGTGAGCGGGGAGGCATCTGGACGCGGTATGCGGCCATGTCGGATACCGAACACATCGTCAGCATGGTGCCGGCCCGGAGGAGCCGCGGCATCGTGGCGGGCACGACTCAGGGCCGCCTCCTGCGCTGCACAGACGATCCGCCGTCCGTCACTGAACTGATGCCGCGGCAGCCGGGCTTCATCGGCTGGCTCGATGCGTGCGACGCAGAAGGGGGCATATGGTTCGCTGCCAACGGCGGATCCCGGCGGTGGATCAATGGAAAAGTCGAGCACATCAAATATCCGGCGGAGGAAAACAAAGACGATTTTATTTTCCCTTACACGGACGGCACGATGTGGATCATCGGTCCGGACTACGTGGCCAGGTGGAGCGATGGCGCGTTCCAGAAGCTTCCCCCGATCAGTGGACTCGCTCCTCAGCGGCTGGCGGGGATATTGCCTGCACCGCCGCACGGTGTCTGGGCGAGCACGAAAGACCGCCTCTATTTTTTGCCGGAGGGAGCCTCCAAATGGGACGGACCATGGCCGTGGGCAACGCGGGCAGAGCAACGGCAACTGACAAATCTGGCCGACGTAAACGGCCATCACTGGATCGCCACTTACGGTTTCGGATTCCTCCACGTCAGTCCGGAGGGAACTCAGATCCCGGAGCGGTTGCCGCCGGACCTCGCGGGCAATCGCATCCTCAACTTCATCGAAGACCGCGAGCGGAATATCTGGGCCGTGGCTGAGGGAAGCGGCCTGGTGCGACTGCAAACGAAGCGGTTCGAAGTCCACCGCGCCGGTGCCGGATTGAGCGACCCGGAAGTGATGGCGGTGGCGGAGGATTCATCCGGAACTTTGTGGGCCGGCAGCCGCGCGGGAGGAGTGGATATCCTTAAAAAGGGGTTGTGGTCCCACGTGACGCTGCCTCCGGGTGACGAACCTGCCGCAGCGGTTACCAGTCTGCTGCCGCGAAAGGGAAAGGGCATCCTCGCAGGGACCGAATCGCGTGGAGTTTGGGAACAGACCGGCAGCAACTGGAGTCCGCTGGGCTCATCAAAAGTGGCCGCGC
>DATAIE010000937.1:0-4082 GCA_036262875.1 Verrucomicrobiales bacterium | reverse complement strand
CGGAGTTTGAGCTGCGAAAAAGCGCTCCAGAAGGACCCGCGCCTCCGGCACCATTTCCGCCGCCTGCCGCACGTCTTCCCGCTCCGAGGCGTCCGTCCGCGTGGCGACGGTTCCGGTATCCACTTTTCCGTCGCCGGCTTTGCTCAGCAGCGTGATCGTCCAGACCACAAGAAGCACGGCGAGGACGCCGCCAAAAATAAGAAGCGTGTATGCCCAGCCGCGATTCACTTCCACGGGCCCCCGCGCGGCGAGGTTGCGGGCGACAGCTTCCGCCGGCTGGTCAAATTCCGGGGCACCGTCCAGCAGGCGGCGCGCGGTGAACGCCGGCAGGTAGCTTTCGGGCGGTTCGACTGCCTCGGATTCTTCGACCCGCAGCGCCTTAAGCCGGCGGTTCTGCGCCTTGCGCCGCCATTCCAGGGAGTCGTCCTCCGGAGTCTCCTCGACTGCTTCCGGCTCCGGCGGCAGCGGTTCTTCCTGCTCGGCGATGCGCTCCGCCACCCGTTCCGCGACCTTCTCCGCTCTGGAGGCGGGGGCCAGCGATTCGGGTCTCAGCATGGGTTGCCTCCTTCTTTCCGCGGCCCTGGAACCCACCTGTCCCTCCACCACCCGGGACCGGAGAGGTTCACCGGAACCTTCGGAATTGATTTGCGGAGAGGCGGGCGTGTTACGCGGGGGCTGGCTGGGGTCCGGCATAAGGGGATTACGGGACAGGACTCAATCGATGAGCAGACTGGCGGGCAGACTCTTTACGTTACGGTGTATCCCTTCAAAAGCCACCGGAATGCGCCGTTTATTTATACGACCCTATCCTGGCCGGAGGTTAATAGTGCGGCGAAAGTTCCGTGCGGTGTTTGCCTGCCCGCAAAGCCAGCGGGTGCGCAGTTACTTTTCCGCAGCGAACACCTCCTCCAGGGCCTGCCGCATGACCGTTTTGTCAGGGGAAACACCCAGCCAGTATTCGATATTCTTTGCGCCCTGATTCACCAGCATCCCCAGGCCGTCGAGCGTGCGGCAGCCGGCGGCTTCCGCCTCCTTCAGGAACCGTGTACGGGGAGGATTGGGGATGACATCCGCCACGATCATCTGCGGCAGAAATGTCTCCGGCGCCACGGCCACCCGCTCCTCCACTCCGGGAAACAGGCCGATGCTGGTCGCGTTGACGACGATGCCGGCGGTGGCGGGAATCCGAAAATTCCCGTCCCAGGCGGCGAATTCCGCTGCGCACCGGGTGTGGCTGTTCAGATGCGAGGCGAGAGCGGCACCGCGTTCCGCCGAACGGTTGACGAGAGTAATCCGGGAGGCTCCCGCGAGGGCGAGTTCCACCGCGATGGCGTGCGCCGCACCGCCGGAGCCAAAAAGCACCACCTGCTGCCCGGCCGGTGAGACGAGGGGCTGCAGGCTTTCCAGGAATCCTTTCCCATCGGTGTTTTCACCTATCCAGAGACCGTCCCGTTTTACCGCGCAGTTGACCGCTCCAATGAGCCGCGCGGATTCAGCCAGGCCGTCCAGGTGCGCAATGACCGCCACTTTGTGAGGAAGACTGCAGTTGAATCCGATGTAGCCCTGCGCCCTGGCCCCGCGCACGGCATCCGCCAGGTCCGCGGGCGAAACGTCCATATTGATATACCGGCAGTGCAGCCCGTGGTGGCGAAAGGCGGCCTCCATCATGGCCACGGTGGGATTTTCAGAAACGGGCTGTGCAAAACAACCGGTGAGGGCAGGGAGAAAGTGGAGCATATTCCGGGAGGGTTGGGTCCGGGAATGGCACCCGGGTTTGATGGAATGTCACGAAAAAAGATGCCGCTGCTGTTTGCGGGAGGTCCTTTCATACGCGGGCACGCCGCATTTTGCATTGCATCGCGGTCCGGATACAGGCTACCCTGCTCACAGAGCAGCCGCCGGACGCCTCCGCCGCTGTTCGATACCGATATAACACCCACCGCAACTCCATGAAGAAGTTTATCACATTCATTGCCGCCATGTGCATCGCGCTGCCTGCCGTGGCCGCTCCGCCCAAAAAGGAAGACAAGAAGAAGCCGGACGCAAAGAAGGAAGCGCCTGTGCTGATGTGGACCGTCACCGTTGAAGGCGCCAAGGCCGAGACCGCCGGCGAACAGGTGAAGGCATTCCTCAGCGCCATGAAGGACGTCAAAGTCGAGAGCTGCGAGAAGAAGGGCGAAATCGTGGAAGCCGTGATCAGCTCCAAAATGCGCCAGAGCCGCTCGGAAGTGACCAAGGCTCTCAAAGACAACAAAGACCTCAAGGTGAAGGACTTCAAACCGAAGAAGGAAGAGAAGGCCGACGCGAAAAAGACCGAGGAGCCCAAGAAGACCGAGGAGCCGAAAAAAACGGAAGATCCGAAAAAGCCGGCTGATCCGAAGAAGCCCGGCGATCCCAAGTAACCCGGCCGGGTTCGAGCCATTCATTCCCGTCCATCAGCGACCCCTCCGGTGCAAAACCGGAGGGGTCTTTTCTTTGACGAATCCCGGCAACCTGGAGGTACGGCTCTCTTTGTGCATTCACCGGCGCTCCGCGTTGCATTCCCCCCGGGAGGGCATACTCTCCCTCCGTTCCTCCAATGTCCCTCCGACCGTTCCGTTTTTTTCTGATCCTGTCCCTCGCCGCCGGGCTGGCGCCTTCATGCAGCCGGCTGAAAAAGGCGGCACCCGATCCGCCAAAACCGGGAGCCGTGCCCGAGATCGTGGATGAACCGGCGGAGGCGGTTCCCGCGCCCGCGCCGCCGCCCGTCGATCCGGCGGTGCCCGCGCTCACCATCAATAAGTCCGCGCAGGTTTCCATTCTCGGCTACCACCAGTTTGTGACCGGCAAGTCCACCGGACAGATGGTCCTCAACATCGACCGCTTTCGCGAGGAAATGCAGGCGCTGAAGGACGCCCGTGTGAATGTGATTTCCATGTCGGACTTTCTCGCCTGGCGGCGCGGGGAGAAGTCCATCCCGGACCCCGCCGTGGTGATCACCATGGATGACGGATGGAAGAGCGTCTATACGCTCGCCTTTCCCATCCTGAAGGAATTCAGTTATCCATTCACCATCTTCCTCTATAAGAACTTTGTGAATGGCGGCGGCAAGTCGCTCAGCACGGCGGAGATCAGGGAAATGATGGCCGCCGGCTGCGAGGTCGGCAGTCACAGCGTGAGCCATCCCTATAAACGTGTGATCGACGCCGCGTTTCACCGGTCCCCGGAGGAGGGAGATGCTTTTCTGGAGAAAGAGATGAAGCTTTCGAAGCAGTTCTTTGAAGACCTGCTGGCGGTCCGTATTCCTACCTATGCTTATCCTGGCGGCTTCTTTTCCCCGCGCGAGCAGGAGGTGGGCAAGGCCGCCGGATACGAAGCGATGTTCACCGTGAATCCCGCGAAGGTCACATGGGATACTCCCGCCGCCGCCATCGGTCGTTATATTATCATCGGCAATGATCCGAAGGACTCCAATTTCAAACGCGCCATCAGTTCCCGCGGTACGGCTGAGGGGGAACTGGTCAAAGAACTGCTGGGCGGGGAAGGGGAGGGAGAGCCGCTCGTGAGCACCCGGCCTCTGCCCAATGCGCAGGTGGCCTCGCGGAGGCCGCTCATCGAGGTGGATGTTTCCAAACTGGAAGGCATCGACCCGGCCAGCATCGTGATGAAGATCGCCGGCTTTGGGCAGGTGCCCGCCAGTTATGACGCGGGCGAAAAGAAGATCAGTTATCTGGTCGGGGAAACACTGCGCAACAATGACTGCAAAGTCCTGGTGACCTTCAAACGCGCCGCGGAGCCAAAGCCGGACCAGGTGCAGTGGAGCTTCTCCGTGGATCCCGTTGCCCATTATCTGCCCGATGTGCCGGATAAACTCGAGAAGGCGACGGTGGTGGATGACAAGGACCCCGGCCCCTCCGGCAACGAGACTTCGGAGGTAGAGCCGTTGCCGCCGCCGTTTCATCCCGAGCCAAAACAGCCGAAACCCAACCCGAAGCCCAAACACGGCCAGAAGACGCCGAAGCCGCGTCACCCGTGAGCGGGCGCCGTTTCAAACTGGGGTAGCTGAATGGCAGCAACTGCACCGTCCTGCGGCCGGGTCCTAA
>DATAIE010000936.1:0-5489 GCA_036262875.1 Verrucomicrobiales bacterium | reverse complement strand
GGCTTTTCGATGGCGGGCTTGTACGGTTCACAGATCGCCAAAGGAAAGTTTGAATGGTTCCCGTCCCTGTTCGGTCTTCCCTTTCTGGTCGGCTCCATCTTTCTTGTTTCGTTGTGCCTGCTCACCGTCGCAGGCACCACCATCGTCCGAGTCGACCGGCAGGGAGGCCTCGTTTCCACAGGAGTGGGATTTCTGCGTCGCCGCCAGCGCTTCGACCCGGCAGAGGTGAAGGACGTCGAACACATCACCGGTTACAACCGCAACGGTTCCAAAACGCACATCGTGCTGACCGGTGAACGCCGCATCAAGGTCCTCGCCCCGCCCTCGTCTGAGCGCGAATTGGCTTTCGTGAAGCTGCTCCGCCAGGAACTCCTCGCTGCGCGTGCTGACGAAAATGTGTCAGTCTATCAATAGAGCGGTTTAAATGAACATGCTACCATAAGGGCAGGTAACCATTTGAGCGTCGAGCCTTTGCGGACCCCGTTAGGGGTCGAGACTCCAACGGCTGCCCGCCTTTATCTTCCCGGCTCCGCTCACGCGTTCGTTTCAAGGCCCTGTCCGATAGAGGTCACGCATTCCCTGACAAGTCCCGGACCGCGATAGATGAGGCCGCTGTAGATCTGCACCAGCGCCGCACCCGCCCGCAGCTTTTCCAGGGCATCCGCTCCGCTCATAATCCCCCCGACTCCGATGACCGGCATGGCGCCATCGAGCGCGCGGCAAAAGCGGGCAATGACCTCCGTGGCGCGTTGTGTCAGCGGCGCGCCGCTGAGGCCTCCGCGTTCATCCGCATAACGCAGGTCCTCCACATAACGCCGTGAAAGAGTCGTATTCGTCGCGATGACCCCCTCCAGTTTTTCCTCCGCAAAGACACGGGCCAGTCCGTCGATGTGCGCTTCCTCCAAATCAGGCGCGATCTTGATGAGCACCGGCACATGACGTCCATGCACCTGAGCCAGCACCGCCTGCTCTGCGTGCAGCGCGCGGATGAGCGCCCGGCACGTCTCCTCCTGCTGGAGGTCTCGCAGGCCCTTCGTGTTAGGTGACGAAAGATTCACCGTCACATAGTCCGCATGCGGCCACGCAGCACGGAGGCAGATCAGATAGTCGTCCACCGCGCGTTCGTTGGGCGTATCGAAATTCTTGCCGATGTTCACCCCCACGATGCCCTTCCACGTGCGACGGGACACATTGGCCATCCCCGCCGTGATACCGGGATTGTTAAAGCCCATGCGGTTCACGATCGCCTCCCTCTCCACAATGCGGAAGAGCCGCGGCTTCTCATTCCCCGGCTGCGGGCGCGGCGTGAGGGTGCCGATCTCCACATGCCCGAACCCCAGGGCCCCGAAGCCGTCAATGGCTTCCCCCGTCTTGTCGAGACCAGCGGCGAGCCCCACGCGGTTGGGAAACTTCAGCCCCCAAAGCTCCACCGGTGCCGCCTCCATGGTGCCCGGCAGCAATCGCAGAAACCCGCAGGCTCCCGCCAGTTTCAGCCCCCGCATGGTCACATGGTGCGCAGACTCCGCGTCCAGTTGAAACAGGCCCGCACGCAGCAGAGGCCAGGACATTTCAGTGAGTCCCCGCACAGCGCGGGACAAAAGGGACGGACGGGTTTGCAATTCGGTCATTGGATGAATTCATGCCGCATCGGTGTCCGCTGACAAGGCGCTTTGCCGCACTCCCTCTTGTCAGTGCCTCCTTTCCGGACATCCTCATGGAGCGCTTCTACCATGACCTCCTCCCTCCGCCCGGCGACACCCAAGGCCAAACCCCGGGTCGTCCTGCGCGTCCGGGTGGTGAAAGATTCCGAGGTTCTCCTAGGCCCGGGAAAGGTGGAACTGATGAAACATATCGCCGATTGCGGATCGATTTCAGAAGCCGCCAAACGAATGGAAATGTCCTACAACCGGGCATGGCTCCATGTCAAAACGCTCAACAGTGCCTTTAAAGAGCCCCTCGTCCTTTCTCTCCGGGGCGGCACCGCCGGAGGAGGAGCCACTCTCTCGGACACGGCAAAGAGCGTCATCGCCCTTTACGACAAAATGGTGAAGGCCGCCGACAAAGCGGCACAGCAGACCGGCAGCGCGCTTCGAGCACTCCTCAAATGAGGCTTGGCGAAACGACGCTGAATCCTCTCGATATATTTGACAAAGTATATCGTACGGCCTTCTTTCGCAGCCTCTATGCGATCAGGCCTCCTCACTCTCTCTCTGCTGCCGTTTCTGTGTCAGACTGCCGCCGCCACGGTCTACTCCATCATCGCGGGAGCGGACGCCTTCATGCGCTCCGCCGCACCGGACAGTAACTACGGAAGAGGCGGCCTGCTCAGTGTTTCGGGAGCCACGGCCACCAATTCACTCAATACCGCCAACGGTTCTTATGACGTCTTCCTGCGTTTTGCCACCGCAGCCACGCGCACTCAGATCGATGCAGAATTCGGGGCCGGATTGTGGCGCATCACCGCGGTGTCCCTGAACCTCACGGAGGTCACCAATCCGGGCAACGCCATCTTCAATAAAGGTGCCGGTCAGTTCCAGGTCCAGTGGATCAGTGGCGATGGATGGGAGGAAGGCACGGGTAATCCAAACATCCCAGGCTTTACGGGTATCACGTGGAACACACGGGCGGCCTTTCTCGATGCCGGCACTGATCGCAGTCTCGGCACTTTTGAAAATCCGGTGCTGGGCGGAACGCTCACGTCCACTCTGGCACCGGACGGCGCCTTCCTCGCGGATCTGATGAATGACGTGCAGACCAGTCTCTCCCTCACCGCCGCCACCGCCACGACCGGCTTCAACTTCCGCTCCCGCGATTTCGCCGGTGATGCCAGCGTGCTGCCGCAGCTTCAACTCACCGTCGAAGCCATCCCCGAACCTTCCGTCCCGGGGCTCTGCGCACTGCTCCTTTCAGGCTTGGTGCGGCACCGCCGTTCCCGGTGACGGGCACAGCGGTGTCTCCAGTCCTTCAGGATTTTCTGCGGTCGATCACTCAAATCGCTTCACCAGGACCGAGGCGTTGTGGCCGCCGAAGCCGAAGCTGTTGCTCATGGCGACATCCACTTTGGCCTCACGCGCCACATTCGGGATGCAGTCCAGGTCGATCTCGGGGTCCTGGTTTTCGAGATTGATGGTGGGCGGCACGATGCCGTCACGGATCGCCAGCACACTGGCCGCGAGTTCCACGCCCCCGGCCGCGCCCAGCAAGTGCCCGGTCATGCTCTTGGTGGAGCTCACCAGCAGTCCATTCGTGGCATGATCCCCAAACGTGAGTTTGATCGCCTTCGTCTCGGCAAGGTCGCCAAGGCCGGTGGAAGTGGCGTGAGCATTGAGATACTGGACGTCTGAAGCATTGATCCGCCCATGCTTCAAGGCCATGGTCATGGCACGGGAGGGACCGCTGCCATCCGGCGACGGGGCGCTGAGGTGGTGCGCGTCCGCGCTGACGCCATAGCCGATCAGCTCGGCATAAATTCTCGCGCCCCGCGCCTTCGCGTGTTCCAGTTCCTCGATCATCATCACGCCCGCGCCTTCCCCCATCACAAATCCGTCGCGATCCCGGTCAAATGGACGGGAGGCGCGCTCCGGCTCGTCGTTCCGCAGGGAAAGCGCCTTCATGTTGCCAAAACCGGAAAGTCCCATCGGCAGAATCGATGCCTCCGCGCCGCCGCAGAGCATCGCATCGGCATCGCCGAATTTGATGATGCGCCATGCTTCGCCGATGTTGTTGTTGCTCGTCGCGCACGCCGTCACCACGACCATATTCGGCCCGGTGAGACCGAGCTCCATGCTGATGATCCCGCTGCCGATGTTGCTGATCATCATTGGAATCACGAACGGTGAAACCCGGTTTGGCGCTTTCAGCGTCAATACTGTGTGCTCCCGCTCCAGCGTGGACAGACCACCGATACCACTGCCCACCATGACGCCCACGCGGGTGGGATCGATCGCGTTCAAATCCATGCCCGCATCTTCGACAGCCATTTTCGAGGCTGCCATGCCCAGGCCCACGTAGCGGTCGCAGCGCTTCCCGTCTTTGGGCATCTTGAAATAGGGCAGGTAATCAAAATCCCGCACTTCCCCCCCGATGTGGCAGTGATAGGCGGTGGTATCGAACGACGTGATGCGGCCAATCCCGCTGCGCCCGGCTTTGAGATTTTCCCAAAAGGAGGCGAGATCGTTTCCCAAAGGGGAAACGACACCCATGCCGGTGATGACTACTCTGCGTTCGTTCATAGTGATAGTGGCCGAAGGTGGGGGGAGTGAGGGAGCCCGGTAGGCTCTGCCACGGGTGGCCGCGGCTCCTTAAGCGTGTGATTTCCGGCTGTCAAACAAGAGGGAGCACCGGCGAATGTGGCGTCTCTTCACGGGGTCAGGCTGACTTGATCGACAAATACCGCCTCCGTATCCGGATCGCCCGCCGTGTCCGTTACCCACCGCCACGAGAGTTCGTGGAGCCCCTCTGGAATCTCCAGGGAGGCCTCGGTCCACGGAGAGGGAGCACTGAGTGTCACCAGCGGTTTGCCTCCATCGATTACAAAAGAACAGGAGTCCCCGGCGGTACCCGCCGGGATGTGCCACCACCAGCGCAGCGTGCCGGGCCCGGCGAGGGTCGTGGTGAGGCTGCTTGTCCCGCCGGACGGCACAGGCGGGGAGCGCATCGCATCACGGCCATCATGACTCACCGCGTCCTGACCGTACCAGCAGGCCCCCGGTTCCGGGCCGGTATTCCACCACGAGTTCGGGAGATCGACTGCGTCAGCGGGCGGAATGGAGGTATCGATACGGGCAAAAACATCGTCGTGGTCTCCGTTGGTGCCCTGGAGAGTCACCCGCACCTGCCAAATACCGTGAACCATGGGAGTGCCGCTCACCACGCCGGACCCGGGATTGAGCGTCAGTCCGTTCGGCATGCCGGGAGCCGACCAGTTGCCGGGATTGCCTGAAAAAGGAACCGGATAGCTGAAGTCATTCGAAAAGAGAGGCCCTATTTCCGGCTGGTGCCGGATGAAGACGCCTCCCTCGCTGCCGAGGTGAATATCATCGAGCCAGGCCGTAGGCCCCTTGTCCAGATAGGTCTCATATTTCCAGGTGGCGGTATGCTGGCCCGCCGGAACGGTAAGCCATACCCGCCGCCATGAAGGAAGAGCCAGGCTCGGTCCATGCTGGCGAAATTCCCGGTCATCCAGAAACAGGATCAACCGCCCGTTCGCTACGCGGACCCAGTAGCTCAAGACATCCGGCCCGTTCACCGTGGTAGTCACCGACGACCAGCCGGGCGTAAAGGGAGTGGTGCGTTTTACGGGAGGGGGCAGTCCGGCCACGATACAGTCGCCATCATCCCGCGAGCCGTGGGACTGCGGTGTCCATACTGAGGTTCCGTCCGATGCCGCGGTGGTGAATGACAGGCTGCGGCTGTCGAGGGCGCTCAACAGCGTCGGCCGGTCGACGACCTCGAACATCACACGGTAATAGAGCCCGTAGCTCGCCGAA
>DATAIE010000935.1:0-3118 GCA_036262875.1 Verrucomicrobiales bacterium | reverse complement strand
CGGGAAGGGGCGCTGCGGGAGCGACTGCCTGATCAGAAGAGACGCGGGTTCCGGCAGCCCTGTGGGATGGCGCGGATGCCGGGGGAGCGTCTTCGGGTATTCCCGCCATATATCCCGCGACACCGCTGGCCAGCGCGAGGGCTGTGGTGATGACACTGCTTTTCGTCATGGGACAGAAGACGGTTGGCGGGAAAAAGCACCGGCAGCCTAAGAGGAGAGTGGAACGGTGTCCATCTCTTTAGGCCCCGCATTCCCCTTCTGTCTTGTCAGGAAATCCCTGACGAGTAAAGGCCCTATGCCCCCAGCAGCAGGCGGGAGGGCTGTTCGATGCAGTCTTTGATCCGGATGAGGAAGGTCACGGCCTCTTTGCCGTCCACCAGGCGGTGATCGTAGCTCAGGGCGAGATACATCATGGGCCGTATCTCCACTTTGCCGTTCACGGCCACGGGGCGCTGCTGGATGGCGTGCATTCCCAGGATGGCGCTTTGAGGCGGGTTGAGGATGGGCGTGCTCAACAGGCTGCCGTAGACGCCGCCGTTGGAAATGGTAAAGACGCCGCCCTGGAGATCATCGATGGTGATGCGGCCTTCCTTTGCCTTCTGAGCATAGGAGCCGATGTCCTTTTCGATCGCCGCGAAGGGCTTTTTGTCGCAGTCCCGCAGGACGGGGACAACGAGGCCGCGTTCGGTGCCAACGGCCACGCCGATATCGTAGAAGTTGTGGGTGATCACTTCATCTCCTTCGATGCGCCCGTTGACCTGAGGCACGGACTGGAGCGCCTCCACTACCGCTTTGACGAAGAAGGACATGAAGCCGAGTTTCACGCCGTGCCGGGCCACGAAGCTGTCCTGCAGGAGTTTTCGCAGGTTCATGATTTCCGTCATGTCCACCTCGTTGAAAGTCGTGAGGATGGCGGCGGTGTGCTGCGCGTTGACGAGATGCGCGGCGATCTTGCGGCGCAGGGGGCTCATCTTTTTCCGGGTCTCGCGGCCCGAGGGGTCTGCTACGGCAGGCGGAGCGGTGTCCGGAGCCTTCGGCAAAACGGTGAGCTCCACGCGGGGAGGGGGAGTGAGGGCCTGCGGCGGCTTGACCTCCACCGCCGGCACCGGCGCGGGGGTATCCCTGGGCTGCTGGATGGCCGGGACAGCCGCCGTTTCGATCGACGGTGCTTTGGAAGCGGCGACCGGGGCCGCGGTTTCGGGTGCGGGTTTTGATACCGGAGCGGCAGGGGCGGTGGCGGCACCTTCCACAATGGTGCCGATGACTGCGCCAATCTTCACCTCCTCACCAGGCTGAGCCTGAATTTTCAGAGTGCCGGCGGCTTCAGCGGTGAGTTCCGTGGAGACTTTGTCCGTGTCGATGGTGACGAGGAGATCGCCGGGCTTCACAGTTTCGCCGTCGGCCTTGTGCCACGTCGAGATGACCGCGCTGGTGATGCTTTCGCCCGCATTCGGGACTTTGATTTCAGAGGGCATGGGAGGATGATTGGGAAAATGAGGCTTACTGCTGGCACCCGAATGCCCGGCACTCAAGCGCCACTCCGCACGAAATACGACTCCTTTTCCCGGGGAGGTATGAATTCCGGGCAACACTTCCTCAAAAAATGTTGTCTGTTTTGGCAGCGGCCGGCGGCAACATGGGTGCTATGAATGACCATGATGACATGACCCTGCTGAGGGCGTGGGCGCGGGACCGCTCCGAGGCGGCTTTCCGCGGCGTTGTGGAACGCTATGCGGGACTGGTTTTTGGCGTGGCGCTGCGCCGCACAGGGGACCGGTCCATGGCGGAGGAGGCAGTGCAGAATGTCTTCAGCGACCTCGCCAGGAAGGCCGCCGTCATCGTGGAACTCCAGCGTCCGCTGGCGGCATGGCTGCACCGCTGCGCCGTCTATGAATCCGCCACCCTCGTCCGCGGCGAAATCCGCCACCGTGAGAAAATGAAACGCTTCTCTTATACACCGTCCGATGAGGCCCCGCCGGACCCGTGGCAGGAAATCCTGCCGCATCTGGATGAGGCCATCAATGCGCTTTCCGCGCCGGACCGCAGTGTGCTCATGCAGCACTGGTTCGAGCGGCGCACCTTTGCCGAGATTGCGGAAAAATCCGGCGGCACTGCCGGGGCGGTGCAGCGCCGCGGGCTGCGAGCGCTCGACAAACTGGCCGGTGTTCTTCGCAGGCGCGGGGTGGTCGTTCCGGTCGCCCTTCTGGCTGCGGGTCTGACGCCGCAACTCACCCATGCCGCACCCGCCGGCATGGCTGCCACCGTCTCCGCTGCCGCTGCTCATGCTGCGCCTGCGGCGGGCGGGTTTTCACTCTTCATCCAACACTCTCTCCATGCCATGGCTTCTGCAAAGCTCACCACCGCCGCCATCGTTCTGATCTCGGCCGCTGTCCCTGTCGGCGTTCAATTCGCGGCATCTACGCCACCGGTGCCGCGCCGTCCCGCCGCACAGCACGTCGCGGCTTCCGCCTCTCCGTCGTCCAAGCCTCCCGCTCTGACAGGTGCGGCTCCGCTCGATCTCGCGGCCCTGCGCCGGGCTCTGGAGCAGGCGCGCAACGGCGAAGGCCGGTCTACCGGCTTGCGGGAAATCGCCCGGCTCATGCTCTCCCTAACCAAAGAGGAGATTCCCGCCGTCACCGCTCTCCTCCGTGAAATCGCCCGCGGCGATAATGGCCTCGATCTCGCCGTGGAGGCTTGCTACACGCGCTGGGCGGAACTCGATCCGGCAGCGGCGGCTGCGGCTGCGATCACTTTGCCGCCGGGCAGTTGCAAATGGTCCGCCGCGCGGGCGGCATTTGAAACATGGGCGGCCGGCGACGTCACCGCGGCGTGGGCGTGGCTGCAGGCCAGCGTGCCGGGCGGCGAATGGTGGTGCGCGGCGGGCAGCACTGTGCGGCGTCTCGCGGCGCGCGATCCTCAGGCCGCGCTCGCTCTCCTGGCGGACAGCAAGGTTCCGGAAATCCGCAGGGAAATGCCGTCCTTCATCGCCGAAGCTTGGAGCCCCAAAGACCCGGAGGCCGCGCTCTCGTGGGCGCTCTCGCTGCCTGAAGACGAAGGTCGTGCGAAGCTTGCGGCCAGGGTGCTGGAATACGCCGGCACCGCCGATCCCGCCCGCGCG
>DATAIE010000934.1:0-9397 GCA_036262875.1 Verrucomicrobiales bacterium | reverse complement strand
GAGCCCGGAAAAGAAGTCAAAGAGGCCCTCACTTCGGAGCCTGTTTCGTGACTTTCGGCTCCAGCCAGATGGACCAGGCGTGGCTGTCCTTTTGAACCGGACCCTCGACGATCAGCTCCAGCAGCTTCACTCCCGTCACGTCGGCGGACAATTTTTCCACTTTTCCGGGTTTCACCGAAGGAATGCGTCGAAGCTCTTTGCCGTCACCCAGAACGACGAAAGTGGCCGCACGGGAGTCACCATCCTGAATCGCGGCCCCTGTATCGAAAGTCTTCCACTTTCCGTCGAGCTGGAAGGTATAGCGGGAAGGGGAGTGTGCGTAGAGGCCCTTGTCATAAAAGCGGCCCGCCGCGAACAGCAGCAAGTGGCCGGTGACCTGCGGCGCACCTCCCATCCGGTTTCGCACCGGTTCGCCCCATCCCACCGCCGCCTCTTTTGAGACGGCGTCCGAAAGAAACAGCGTGTCCTCCGTGGCGGCTGATGGTTCCACGAGCGGCTTGGAGTCCATCAGCAGCGTGCGCAGATGGGTGAGCCGGCGCTTGTTTTCCTCCCGTCCCGCCGCCGCGATGTATTCATCCGTTAGTCTCCGCCGGGCACTGGCGGGATCGGAGACAGCGAGGAATTCGATTTCCCTCACGGTGGAGGGATCGTCCATCTCCTCCGCATTCGGAACGCCCTGTTCGTCGCAGCGATACTGGAATCGCCGGGTGGTCGTCGCGCCATTGAGATGCAGAGCCGCAAGCCTCAGCGCGTAACCTCCAGGCCGGTGACCATTCATTTCCAGATCGAACTTCCCGTCCTTCACCGGCACGGAAAACGGCACAGCATCGTAGTCCCCGCGCGGCTCATCCGGGTCACAATACGCGATCACCGAATGGCACGGCACGCTGGTCTCGATCTCTCCCGAAATATGCAGCACCCGCGGCTTTGCCGAAAATTTGAGGTCTTTAAATGCCGCCGCAGGTTTCGTGAACCGCTCGCGCTCCCCGCCGCTGAAGAGGGGATGCCCCGCGAAACGCAGGCACGTGGCAAAGGTCAGGAAACTCCCGCTGTTCCGGTCCGGTCTCCAGAGTTCGCGCCGATAGGTCAGGTTGCCGTTCCCCATCAGCGACGCTCCGTATGCCCTCCGCTCCTGCGGCGTTTCGCGGTCGTGCGGCAGACTGAGCCCGTGCCCGAGTTCATGCGCGATGCCGCCCAGGTAGGCCGTGTTGAAGTCCGCCAGTGATTTCTCGAAGTGCCCGTAATGCTCATCGTAAACGATGGCCTTTCCGGTTTCAGTCAGAAGAGCGGGATCGAGCAATTCACAATCTGCCGCGTGGCAGAGCCCCCACATTTGATTGGACCCTCCCTTGCCGTAATAAGGTGCGTAGAAAAAATACGAACCGTCTCTGTTTTTCCGGCACATGCCGTAGAGGGCCAGCACGAATTCACGGTCGAAGTCCACCGTCCCCTGGAGGGCCTTCCGCATTTCACGCTCTGTCTGATCGCCGGATTCATGCTGATAGGAAGCCGCCGGCAGTGCACCCTTCACCTCGTGCAGTTTCAGTTTCCCGTTCTCCATCTCCAGCGGCAGCCCCTTGTCGGCAAAGCCGTTGCGTTTCATCTCGGTGCGGTAGAAGTCGCTAACATCATTCATGATCCGCGTCAGCCGCTCGCGGTATCCGGTCTGCGGTTCCACATCCTTCGGCGTGAAATAGACGACCCGCAGCACCGGTCCCGCAGACGGCTTTTTGATTTGCCAGGCGTCCACTGCACGGGTCACCGCGAGCGCCTCTTCGAGCCGTGACGCCGGAACCGGCGGCAGAGGGGCAGGGGCCGCCCCGGACAAGGCCGGCGCGAGGAGAAAAGAGAGAAGAATTTTCCTCATGGGGGGACCGGTTGGAATGGACGCTGCCTCTTACTCCTCATCAGGCATTTTAGTCGAATAAGGATCAGTCTCTCCAATAAACCATTTCCTCTTCTTCGCGGCTTTTCCAACTTTCGTATCACCGCACGTTTTCTCGAGCTGACTGAAAATCTTATCCGCAGCGGGATTGTCGATGTCCTGGAGCCAGAAGCCCGCGGTATTCAACATGCGGGCCTTTTGCTCGGAGCCGTTCGGCAGCAGCGCCGCTCCCGCCACGAGGTGATTCGCGCCCACCACGCGCGTGCGCATGGCCTTCACGTGATGTTTGGCCGTGGCGGCAAGCCGCTTCTTTTCCTCTTCCGTCGCGGGAATGAAGACGGCCCGTTTTGCGGGCTTGGATTCCTTGCTCTCCGGTTGTCCCTCCTCGCCTTCCTCGGGCGTGAATTTCCCCGTCAGCCGCTCATTCCGCACCGTGTGGTCTCCCTCGCCCGAGGACGGATTATGAAGGTCCTCCTCCGTGCCGCGAAACCCGTGCCCCTCTTCCTTCATAATCATGCCCGCCTCCCACCAGGCCCTTGCCCGGTCCGCTGCGGAGACCTTTTTGTCTTCGGCTTTCACGGCCAGCGCGATGTACTCGTCCATCCTCTCTTGCTCGGTCGCCCACAAATACGACCGGCTTTCCTTGACGCGCCCCTCGCGCACCAGACGGCGCCCGATCAGGCTGCGGATGGTTGTCGCATCGATAGCATTGTGAGAGACGCTGTATTCGTTGCGCATCTCCTCGTCTTCGTCTTCTTTCACCGCCTTCTCCTCTTTCTTCGGCGGGGCAGGCGCTTTTTTCGAAGCATAGTCGATTAGTTCCTCGGTGGTCATGATGGACTCCACCATGAAGGTCAGGTCATCCAGGAAGTTCCCCTTTCGAAATTCATCCAGAGCCGCGGGATATTCGCCGTTGGCAAAGTGCAGCGCTCCCGCCTCACCGTGGGCCAGTTCGGATGGTGAAAGCGCAGGAGAGTGGAATTTGGAGGGGAGAGGGATCGCGTCCTCCACGCCATTCATCAGTTTTGCCGCTTCGGCGAACTTGCCTTCGCGCATCGCAAATTTGGCCTTGAGCCAGCGGGCCAGCGGCGGGTCACCCTTCTCTTTTGCCAGCCACGCCGCTGCCGCTTTATAGTCCCCCGCCGAGTAGGCCACCCACGCGAGGGCCGTGGCATCCTCCACGTTTTTCACGCCGGCCTTGTCGATTGACTCCAGCCACTTGCGGCTGCGTCCATCCTCTGCGTTATAAACACCGGTATTCGTGGCCAGTACGTGGGCCGTCACCAGTTCCTGCAGGGCGGGATCGTGCGCCGCCGCCAGCCAGCGTTCAGCGGCCTTCGCCTCCGCTTTGGCAATTTCCTCCGCGGCTTTTTTCTCATCGGCAGGTTTATCCCCCTCTTTTTTCTCCGTGCTCTCCTCCGGCAGCGGTTCCCCGGGCAGTCCGCCGCCCATGGGGGATGTCCACTCCGGAATCATGCGTTTCAGGGAAACGACCGCGGAATCGTCGCCCAGTGCGAGTTGCGTCAGGTAGAGCCGCGCCGCCTGCGGATAGTGCTCCGCCATCAGTTCTGCCCGGCCCTGCCAGCCGTAGCTGTCTGCGGCCAGTCCGGTGGAATCCGCGAATCCCTCGCGCGCGAGAGCCCGGCATTCTTCAAATCGCTTTACCGCTTCCTCCCACTGGCTGTTTTTCAGCGCGCGCTTCCCCAGCATGAATGCCGCCCACACCGAGCGGTAGTGACGCTCCTCTTTCGGACGGGCGAGCAGCTTCTTCCAGGCGGCTGCGGAGGCTTCCTCCGCCACGGGTGCTGCGGCCCCGGCATGATAGTCCGCAAACTCGCTGTCTGCCTCACCGCCCGGCAGCGGTTTGTGCGCATCGATCGCTGCGCGCGCCGCCAGATGCGCCGTTTTCGCTGCGTTAGGGTCCGCCGGTTTCAAACGCCCGGATTTGAGAGCGTCTTCGAAGTCCGCTTTGTCAGCCTCGCCTGTTGCCGCCGCTGCGGCATTCACTGCTTCATCATTGCCAAAGTCCGCGCGCTTCACGCCTGGAGGAGTCTTCCTTTTCAGGTTAGTCGAATCCTTGTCCCGGTATTTGGCCGAGAGGCGCTGGATCTCCAGTTCCCAAAAAAATTCCGGCGCAGCCTTCAGCATCTTGCCGGCTCCTTCGAGATGCCCCGGCGGTATCCAGTCGCCGCCCGTCGCGTGCAGCGGCCGGGAGGAAAATGTAAAAAGAAGGGCGCATGCGGGGAGCGTGAATCGGAGCGGCTGTGAAAGCGGTTTCATAGGAGTTGGCCGGGAAACAGAGATGAAGCCGAAATTAGCAGGACCGCTGCTCACAGCAACCGCCCTTGTCGGTGTCTAACGCGGCGCGGAACCGGTGACGGAAGGCGCGATCTCGATGCTCATCGGGACATTGGCGGGCGCGGGTTCACGGAAGCGCAGCCAGCCGAGAGCTATCGATTGACCTACCGGCAGCAGTTTCTTCCGGAGAGGCACCGTCGCTGAAAAGGTGGCCTCATTTTCCTGGGTTGCGAATTCCCAGCCGGAGACACCGTCGCCCAGCGCCTCGACGGACTCCTCCCACCTCGCGGTGATCTTCTCCGGGAGCCATTCATCCTTTTCACCGTCATTCCAGAGGACCAGGTCTACCGGCTGCCCGCCTGTCGTTTTCACCGCCAGTTTCGAGACCGGGGCCCGTCCATTCATCACGGCTGCGAGCGTGGACCATCGCCAGTTGCGGGCGTCGGTGCTCACAGGAAAACGATACCACCAGATACCGGTTAGCGCCGCAGGCCGCGCCTTCGTCCATTCCGCGACCAATGCGGACAATTCGTCAGGATCAGCCGGAAATTCCTCCAGCCTCGTCTCAGCCGTCCAGCGGGGAGAAACGGAATCCATGGCGATACCGGTCAGTTTTCCGGCGGCATCATAACCCGCGGTGGTCCGATAAGTGGGAAGCGCCACCGTAAAGGGATGGCCCAGCGCCGCCGCCTGCTGCACCCACGCCTTCGCCTTTACGGGATCGCATACGGCGGGCCGGCGCCCCGGAGGCGGACGATCGAAGGAATGGACCTGGAGGACGTAGCCATCGCACACGTTGATGAGCGTTTTGAATTCCGCCTCGCCCAGCCAGGAGGCCAGCACCGTGATGCGCACGGGCTGCGGCTTCAGTGCCTCCACGGCCTTTCGCAGCCACGAGGTATAGCCGCCCAGTTTGCTCTGCGCGCTGTCGTAGTCGATCTGAATGCCACAGAGTTTGAGTCCCGCCTCACCCGCGGCCTTCTCCAAACGGCCCGCTTCCTTTTGAATGGCTTCCACCGTCTCGGATTCGCTGCCGGTCCGTTCAATACGAATGGCCGCACTCACCGGCCTGCCGGTCGAGGCGAGCGCCTTCCAGTTCACGCCAGGACGCACCACCTCCGGCGCGGCACTGCCGTTTCTCCACATGATTTGCGCCCCCAGCACGCTCAACTCCCCAAACGCCGCGCCGTGCTCCACCACTGCCGTGCGCACCGCCTCATTCCAGTCCCGTTGCCAGATATAAGCACTGTGGCTGAGCGGTCCCGAAACGACAGGCAACTCCGTCCGTCGCGGCTCCTGGCGCTCCCCGCAGCCCGACAGCCCAAAGGCCGCCGCCAAAAAAATCCAGGTTCGTCTCCCCGCTGACATAGCGCCCTCTACCCTCATGCGCACCCCTCCGCAAACCCGCACGCCATAAAAAGGACCGCGGACATCCAGTCCGCCCCGTCAGCCTTCGAGCGGTCCAGATTACGAAGCCTTCCATCGCGTGGCTCCCTCCCCGCGAGGGTGGCCCGAGGCTTCTGCCGAGACTTTGAACTCTTCCGCATGGCCGCCCCGCCTGGAGCGTTTTTCGTGACGCCGGCAAGGCTTATTTGCGGAAACTCGCGGAGATGCCCGACCCCTGCTTGAAGGAAGCGACGCCGGAGTTGGACCGTTGCTGCCCGCTGGCCCCGGGGACTGTGAAGCCGTGGCCTGCTGCATCCTTCCGGTTTGACAAGCCAGGTGCAGCGGGGAAGTAGGCGCAGGCCATGCGCATTTTTGACCGCTACATCGCACGCCAGATTCTCGTCTCGACGGTGATGGCCGTCGTGATGCTCAGCGTGGTCCTGGTGCTCGGTCAGATCTTCAAGAAACTCCTCGATGGCCTCGTCGCCGGGATTCTCCCCCCCTCGGCGGTGTTCAAGTTCATGGGATACGCCTTTCCCATGTCGCTTTGCTACACGATCCCGTGGGGCATACTGACGGCGGTCCTGCTCACCTTTGGACGGCTTTCGGCGGACAATGAACTGATCTCGATGCGCATGGCGGGCATGAGTCTCCGCCGCATCTGTCTTCCGGTATTCGTAGTGGCGGGCGGGTTGTCCGCGCTGTGTTTTTGGATCAACACCACGGTCGCCCCGTTTGCCTACACGGAGACCTCGAGAATGACGCGGCAGGCGCTCATCAGGGACCCGCGCATCCTGTTCCAGCCTGACAAAACCGTGGACCAGTTGCCGGGTCACCTCATTTACGTTGAGGACCGGCAGGGGGATGAATTGAGGAACGTCCAGATCATCCAGTTGCAGGACGATGGCGATAAAGGAAAGCGCGGCAGGCCTTCGCGCATGATCTTTGCCAAAGAGGGCCGGTTGAACACCGAGGGCATGGAACAGCGGCAATCGATCGAGTTTGGCGCGACCAATAACACCTATTTCATTCGCGATGAAGTGCCTCCGCTCACTCCCGACGAACTCAGTAAAATGCCGCGCGAAGCCATCGAAAAGCACGATGCCCTCATGACGGAGCAGTCCAAAGGCGCCCCGCACATCTTCGATTTTGGCACGGCGCTTTCCGAGATTCCCATCGGAATGAAATCCCTTTTCGACAAGTCGGCCGCGGTCCGGGTGGATGGCCTTACCATGGGGGAGATACGCAACGGAATGAAGGATTCAGGGGCATTGCAGCGTGCAAATCCGGGAGTGAAAGTGCCCAGCCCGACCGAAATCCGCACGGAGTGGCACCGCCGCATCAGTTTTTCGCTGGCCTGTTTTGTCCTCGCCCTCGTCGGCATCCCCTTTGGCATCACCGCGCAGCGCCGGGAGACCTCCTCCGGATTCGTCCTGAGCCTCGTCGTCGGAATCTCTTATTTCTCACTCATCATGCTGGGAAGCATCTGGAGTTCCAAACCGAATTACTATCCGCACCTTTGGGTATGGCTTCCCAATGTCGTTTTTGGAATCCTCGGCGTCGTGATGTTCCTCCGGCTTCAGAGGAAATAAGCCGCGCCGGCGCGTTTGTGAATGCGCGGCGTCTCTGAACGGGAGCGCGCTTTTCGCATTGCCCCGCCTCACCATCCCGGCACTGTCGCCGGGCATGGCAACCAAACGCATTCTTCTTTCCACCACCAGTTACCAGGACACGCCCGGGGCGCACCATGCGCTGCTGGAGTCGCAGGGCTACGAGATCGTGCGTGAACGGGGGCCATTGCCGGAGAGCCGGATGCTGGAACTGGCGGGGCAGTTTGACGGATTCCTCTGCGGCGATGACGAAATCACCCGCGAGGTTCTCGTGAAGTCCCAGCCGCGGCTCAAAGTGCTGAGCAAGTATGGCATCGGCCTGGACAAGATCGATCTCGGGGCCTGTCAGGAACTGGGCCTTCCCGTGTTGTTTACACCGGGGGTCAATCACACCACCGTGGCGGAGCACACCTTTTGCCTGCTGCTGGCGCTGGTGAGGAATCTGGTGGAAAGCGTGAATGCCACGAAGGCCGGAAAATGGAAGCGCATTACAGGGAATGAACTCTGGCAAAAGCGCGTGGGCATCGTGGGGCTGGGCCGCATCGGTCAGGAAATGGTAAAGCGCTGCCGGGGATTCGAAATGGAGGTGCACGGATTTGGAAACTACTGGCCGGCGGAATTCGCCCGGCAGCAGCATTTGGTCCGCCACGTCTCGCTGGATGCCATGCTGCCGAGCCTCGATATACTCAGTCTCCACACCATGCTCAGCCATGAGACGCGCCACCTTATCAATGCGGAGCGCATCGCGAAACTGCCAAAAGGAGCCATCCTGTTGAATACCTCCCGCGGGGAACTCGTGGACTCCGCCGCCGTGCTCACCGCACTGGACAGCGGCCATCTCGGAGGCTACGCCGCCGACGTCATGGAGGAGGAACCGCCTCCGCCGGATCATCCGCTGCTGCATCATCCCAGGGCAATCATCACCCCTCACATCGGGAGCCGCACCTACGAAAGTGTGCCCCGCCAGGCCATGCGGGCCACGAAAAATCTGATCAATTTCTTCAATGGGGACGAGGACGTGTTCTTCGCGAACCGCGATTGACCAGGATTAGGGAATGACGAAATCAGAAGCCCGAATTCCGAAGGAATGACGAAGTCCGAGTAGTCATTCCCCGCGTAGCCTCTTCGTCATTCTGAATTCTGACTTCGTCATTTTTCCTCATGCTCTCCCCCATAACCTTTCCTCCCACCGGCGCCACCGTTCACCGTCTTGAGAATGGCCTCGAAATCATCCTCAAGGAGGACCACAGCGCGCCTTTGGTGAGTGCCCAGGCATGGGTGAAGACCGGCAGCATTTTGGAGGCGGACCTTCTGGGGACAGGCGTATCCCACCTCGTGGAGCACATGGTTTTTCAGGGGGCCGGTTCGCGGGGGCCCGGCCAACTGGCTCACGCGGTGCAGGAAACCGGCGGTTATCTCAACGCCTATACCTCATTTGATCGCACCGTGTATTGGATCGATACTCTCCGGGAGGGCCTCGATGTGGCGCTCGGCGTATTGTCGGATTTGACGATGGCGGCGCGGTTTCCGCATGAGGAATTCGAAAAGGAAAAAGACGTCATCCGGCGCGAGATCGATATGGGTAAAGACGATCCCGGGCGCGCGGTGAGTCAGTTGATGTTTGGCACAGTGTACCGCGAGCATCCGTTTCGCGAACCGGTGATCGGGCGTCTGGAACTGTTCAATACGGTGGAGCGCGACGCGGCCTTCGGTTACTGGCAAAACCGTTATGCCCCCAACCGCTCGTTTCTGGTGATCGCGGGGGATTTCGACCCGGCGGTGGTGAAGGAAAAAGTGGAGGAAGTCTTCGGCCCGTGGGAAAGCCGGAGTGCTGCGCCTGTGCTGCTGCCGGAGGAACCCGGACAGACGGCCCGGCGCGACGCGCATGAAACCTTTGCCACCGAGCTAACCAAAATGGAGCTTGCCTGGCGCATTCCGGGACTTCTCCACGAAGACACCGCTGCGCTGGAGGTTCTCGGCACGCTCATGGGCAGCGGGCGCACATCGCGGCTCTGGCGTGAAGTGAGGGAGCGCAAGGCCCTGGTCCACGGAGTGGGCGCAGGTGCCTACACTCCCGTGCAGGGCGGCATCTTTTACATGAGCGCCGAGTGTGATCCTGACAAACGCGTTGCCGCGGAGCAGGCCATGCTGGAGCAACTGACCGCCGTGCAGGAGCGCGGCGTCACGGAGCAGGAGGTGCAGCGCGCCTGCCGCATGT